>JACMKU010000218.1 GCA_014379965.1 Chitinophagaceae bacterium | reverse complement strand
TGCCCATTGCCTATTGCCCATTGCCCATTGCCTATTGCCTCCCGCCTCTTGCCTCCCGCCTCTCGCCTCTCGCCTATCGCCCGTCTCACCCCTTCGGATGTGCCTTCTTATGGACGTTTTTTAATTTTTCTATTGAATTATGTGTATAAACCTGTGTGGAAGCCAGGCTGCTATGTCCCAACAGCTCCTTAACCGCATTCAGATCAGCTCCGCTATTCATTAAATGTGTCGCAAACGTGTGTCTTAGCACGTGTGGACTCTTCTTATCGAGCGTTCCCGCCTCACCGAGATAATGACGGACGAGCAGATAGGCGTATTTGGGGTACAGTCTCTTCCCTTTCTCCGTTACCAGCAATGTCTCCCCCGTATCCTCGAATTCCTTGCGTTTCAATTGCTGGTATTCCTTCGTCAAGCGTATGATCTCCGCGCTCACTGGAATGATCCTTTCCTTGTTGCCCTTACCTAATACCTTGATCTGCCCCCTCCCAAGGTCGAGCTGTCGTTCCTTTAGGTTGATCAGTTCGCTGAGGCGCATCCCCGTATTATAAAATAAAGTGATAAGCATTCTGGCGTTAAGCGACTTCCAGCTATCGGTTGATTGCGACAACGTCTTTATTAATGCTTCAGCCTCCTTCTCTTTTACAAAGACGGGCAGTCGCTTGCCCATTTTGGGCGAGATCACGTTAGCCATCGGCGACACCTTTATCCCATTCGTTCTAAGGTGATACTTAAAGAAGGAACGCAGGCTGGATATCTTGCGGTTAATCGATTTTGCGGTTAGGCCATTTCCCTTAAGGTCCGCCAACCACGACCGAATGAAACTATGAGTGATTTTTTCGAGATTCGTTTCGCCATACTGCGATTGCATGAATTCGAAGAAGGCTGTCAGGTCCGTCTGGTAGGAAATGATGGTATGAACTGAATACCTTTTTTCATACTTAAGATAGTCGATGAAGGATTGAGTATAAGGGAGGGGTGGTACTGCCATTACGATCTAAAGCTACTAATAAAAAGAGCGAGAAACAGAGCGGGCCTGCCCGCCGTAGCGTAAGCGAAGGAGGGAGGGAGGTAGAGAAGCAGGAACAGAAAACAGGAACAGGAACAGAGCGAGAAACAGAGCGGGCCTGCCCGCCGTAGCGTAAGCGAAGGAGGGAGGGAGGTAGAGAAACAGGAACAGAAAACAGGAACAGGAACAGAGCGAGAAACAGAGCGGGAGCGAGGGGTAGGTCTCGCTCCCGCTCTGTTTCTCGCTCTGTTTCCCGCCCTGCTTCTCGCTGTAAAAAAAGATAGCCGCGACAGATTCAACCGTCGCAGCTATCTTAATATAAATCGAATGATTTAAAGTCTAATCTTAGGCTTCAATTTTACCGCTGGCAATCTTTTGCTTGTAGATTGCTTTAAGCACTTCCCCACGACGCCTTACGGAAGGCTTCATGAAACTCTGGCGCTCACGCAACTGAAGTAATACCTTAGACTTCTCGAATTTCTTCTTGTACTTCTTCAGCGCTTTGTCAATGTTTTCGCAATCTTTTGAATCGATAATTAGCATGTTATATACCTCCCTGGTACTTTTTTAGAGGGGCAAAGATATAGGAAAGTTTCGAAGTTTTATAGTTTAAAGGTTTAAGTTTCCTACAACTTTCTAAAACAACCTTCACCCGTACGTGATTGACCGTTTCCGACTAATTTGCGCCCATGTTTACAGGCATCATCGAGTCCGCGGGAATCATTAAGGAAGTCATTTCCAACGGCTCCAACCGTAGCTTTTGGATCGAATCATCCATTTCTGATGAATTCAGGGTCGATCAGAGCGTAAGCCATAGCGGGGTCTGCCTAACTGTCGAGGAAGTAGACCGCCGTCAGCACCGGGTAACTGCCATCGAGGAGACCCTATCAAAGACGAATATCAGCAATTGGAAAGTTGGGACGCAGGTGAACCTCGAGCGTTGTCTCGTCGTCAATGCCCGGCTGGATGGGCATTTCGTGCAGGGACACATAGACACTACCGGAACTTGTAAGGAGAGGCTCGACAAAAAAGGAAGTTGGGAATTTGAGTTCCAGTTTCCCGGTGAGTTCGCCTCCCTGATCATTGAGAAAGGTTCCATAGCCATCAACGGAGTCAGTCTGACCGCGTTCAATGTAAAGAAGAAACGTTTTTCCGTAGCCATCATCCCATATACTTTCGATCATACCGACCTACAACACGTACAACCTGGAGATGCTGTCAACCTCGAGTTCGACATCATCGGCAAATACATCCTGCGTAGAGTTACTACTGGTAAATACGAATAAATCTTGCGGATCGTACTTATAAAAAAACCGCAGTAGTGTTGATCTTTACACCTGAGAGTCCCATATCCTGAAACGAAAAACTTAACTATGCTACCTACGACTTTGAACCGGTCGTACTATCCTGCCCTTGATGGTTTACGCGGCATCGCAATCGTGCTCGTGATATGTTGCCATAATTTTAATTTCATTCCATATTTCCGACTAGGATGGGTAGGTGTCGATTTGTTTTTCGTACTATCAGGTTTCCTCATCACCGATATACTTCTCAGGACGAAGGGTGAGAAAAATTTCCTTCAGAATTTCTACCTGCGTCGCGTGCTACGAATATTTCCGCTTTACTATGGATGCGTCTTGTTGTTCTTCATGATCGCGCCACTATTCGCACAACTCGCCCAACAATATCATTATTACCAACAGCACCAGTCGATGTCATGGCTGCATCTACAGAACTGGCTATATATTTTTCACGAGAAACCGAGCGACTATCTTCTACTAAATCATTTCTGGTCATTGTCCGTAGAAGAGCAGTTTTACCTGGTGTGGCCGTTTGTAGTATTGGCAGTTCGATCCACCAGGAGACTTGGACAGATCGCAATGGGAGTATTGCTGTGTTGCATTGCCGGAAGGCTGGCCTCATGGATGATCATAGGAAATGGATATATTAATTTTTACTTTCAATACATGACCAGGGTAGACGGTCTCTGCGTGGGCAGTCTCATCGCCATCTGGAGATTCACGGAAGCGGGTGTTGCGCGTAAGAAACTTCTTCGCACTGCTTCGATCCTACTAGGAACACACCTGGTAGTTGCAATACTCGCGAAGACGATCTTCAAGGGATTTCCGCATTTTCAATTCTTCGGCTATAGTAGCGTTGCCATATTGTTTGGAATCGCCATTTACTTCTCTATAGAAATCAGGACAAAGTGGTCGCGCTTTTTCCTTGAGAATGCTGTTCTCCGTTACCTCGGACGAATCTCTTACGGTATTTATGTCTACCACTGGCCCGTTCTCATTTTGGCCAAGCTATATTTTCTGAAACCGATGATCGGACGTGGATATTCGCCGGACTCAAGCTACCTGATCCTGTCAGTAGCCGCTCTTGCACTCACTCTCCTACTCAGCGTCCTTAGTTATCATTTCTTCGAAAAGAGAATACTATCGCTTAAGCATGTGATCACGGGCGAAGACTTCTTCGAAAGGATCAAAAAGAAAATATCCTGGCTGTTTAGCCCGCGTCCGCGAGGAAGCGTTTAAAAGTTTAAGGGTTTAAGAGTTTAATAGTTTAAGGGTTCTTAAAGCACAAGATCAAATATGTATGGAACCTCCCGCTATAAGAACCCTTAAACCCTTAAACTCTTAAACCCTTAAACTATTAAACCCTTAAACTCTTAAACTTCTTAACCCTTAACGCCCTAAACCTCTCTTAGGGTTATATTTGCGGAAACTCTGTTTATTGCTGGCGAATAAAACATCACTGTCTGCGATTTTCCATTCTCATAAACATGAAATCCTTCTTGGGCTATGCTGGCTGGTTGTACAGGCCGTCCTTTTTTACCAACATGGAATTCAGACCGACTACGAGGCACGGAAATATATCGAGGAAGCAGATAGGATTATCGATACCGGCCGTGTCAGTACCCCGAATTTCTGGCTGTACTCCGTCCAGATCTTCCTGATCGCCGCTGCCAAAACTTTAAACACCGGGTATTTATCAGTCGTCTTCATTCATTGGATATTGAACATCATTGCCACCTGGGCATTGTATAAGTTCGCGAGTCGATGGGCGAACAAATTGACAGGACTGGTGATCGCATTGCTGTTTATTATCAACCTGCCGATGCAGACATTCAACTCTTTCCTGCAGACGGAATCTCTCTTCTTCAGCTTTACTATTTTGTTCAGTTGCTACCTCCTGTCCCTCCAACGTCTGGCCGTTCGAAATTTTCTTGCGGTGCTGGCTTTTCTCATACTGATTAGCTTTACCCGGCCCACCGGTTTGCTATGGATACCGTGCACCTTTCTCTATCTGTTCTTTAGATTCTTCAGGAACTTTTCCGTTCTGATTAAGATCGGGATCACGATTGTGGCAACGATCGGGTTTCTATTTTTCCTGAATGCGGCACTGGGCAGCGGCGGCGAACTCGACTTCATGCTCCCGTTTCGCGACGAGCGAATCATCTGCGGGGTACCCACTCTTTCACAATTCGTCGAAATAAAGACATCAGACAACCCCAACTCCATTGGTGGGTTGCTATACTATGTCACACACAACGCCGAACAATTCTTCCGTCTTGCCTGGTTACGGACGAAGGCCTTCTTCGGATTGGCACGAGACTATTACAGTAAAGGTCACAACCTATACCTGCATGTATACTTTTATATTCTTTACTTACTGGCGTTAATAGGGATCAGGGGTTGGGTACGCATGAACAAACATCTCTTGATCTATTGCCTCTCACTCATCTTTCTAACCTGGGCATCGGTCATACTAACCTGTGACGACTGGCACAACAGGTTCTTTTTAAGTGTTGTTCCTTACATTTATATATTATCCATACCCGCTGTAAAACAGATTACAGAAAAATTCAGCAAGAATGCAAGTAAATGAAATGTTCAGACCTGGAATATTTGAAGATGAAACTGTTCGTCAGTTACAGGATGCATTCCGCACTATTCCACCCATAAGGCACCTGGTAATCGATAATTTTCTGGAATCCTCTATCGCGCACTCCATCTACACCCATTTTCCGAAGATGGATGCGATGAACACGCACTATAAAGGAATAAACGAAAAAAAGGCTGAGCATTCTGATTTTACCAAACTGGATCAATCGTTCGACCGGTTGCACAAAGAGCTCTCTTCTCCCAGTTTTATCAATTGGCTGCAGACGGTCACGGGCATACCGCATCTCGAGACGATAGAAGACAGGTTAGGATATGGGTTGCACCAGGGGGCTAACAATAGCTTCCTCGATATTCATATCGACTACAATCTTCATCCCATCAAGAAGCTCTATAGGAAACTCAATCTGATCATATTCTTCAACGAGGTGTGGGAAAATAACTGGGGAGGTCATCTTGAACTATGGGACGCCGGTGTTAAGAATTGCATCCAAAGTATTCAACCCACTTTCAACCGCTGTGTGATCTTCGAATGCTCCAACGTTTCCTACCATGGGTACAACATGATAACTGTTCCGGAAGAAATCACGAGGAAGTCCTGTTACCAGTATTATTTCATACCGGTTACCGATTCCGTTTCGTTTCACGATACTATCTTCAAGCCCAGGCCACAGGAGTCGCTAGTGAAGAAGGCGAAGACGTACACGAAAGACTTTGTAAAAAATACGGCCAAGAAAATACTGATGAAGCTAGGTTGGAAAAGTTTTCTAAAATAAGTGAATGCGGAGTTTGAATAACATAAACAGCTCGCCGGTTTACCTTTTCCTTCTACCCATTTTCTTTGTTCTACATGGCTTTACGCAAAATTTTCATTTTGTAGAAACGAAAGATGCCGCGCTCCTGGCATTGAAATACCTATTATGCGCTGCGGTTGTTGGGGCGGTCTTCTATCTTATCTTCAGAGATTTCTCCAAGGCGGCATTGATGACCTTCTTCATATTCCTTTTTCTATTCTTCTTCGGCAATATACAGGACCTCCTGAAAGAGATTGCGCCTGAAAGTTTCCTCACCAAGTACATCTTCCTCATCCCTTTCTTCATCCTGGTCGTCATCGGGGTATTCATAGTGATACGGAGACGAAGGAGTTTCGTTAGAATAACTGGTTACCTGAACATCCTGTTCCTGGTGTTAATACCAATCGATGTGGTCACCCTTGTCTCGCTTTCATTGAGAGATAAAACTGGGGCAGGTAAACAGGCCGATGCGATGTTCTCAAACTGCGAGAATTGCCCGCGTCCGGACGTGTATATTATTATGCTCGACGAATATGCGGGTCTTGACGGACTAAAGAATATCCTTGGGTACGACAACAAGCCATTCTACGATACGCTTACGGCGAGAGGCTTCCACACAGTTGTCAATAGTCATAGCAATTACAACTATACTTTGTACTCTACTGCCTCTACGTTGAACATGGAGTACATGGACCAGGAAGCAACCAGGGATACGAGACGGGGCTATAAATATGCCGTAAACAAGATCGAGGATAACAAGGCGATTAACTATTTCCGATCGAAGGGCTATAAATTCTTCAACTACTCGCCCTTTACCATGGGCAGGCAGTCAGCACCCGTAGTAGGATCTTTTGTACCTACTGGAACGAAACTGATCAGTTCAGGCACCTTGTTTTCCCGTTTGGAAAAGGATGTGTTGCTGAACGCGGCCAACCGTTTCAACATGACGTCCTATCTAAGAAAGGCGATGTACATAACTCTTCACGACAATGAGAAGTTATTCGGTCTAACAATGAGTAAAGTCGCAGCTGGAGGTACTCCTAAAGTCGTGTACACGCACCTATTGATGCCTCACTATCCCTATTATCATTCAGCGGATGGCGAATTGAGATCATTCGAGGTCTTGCGAAATAGCTCTCTCTCGGATTCTGCAGGCTACCTGGGCTATCTCCAGCATACAAATAGTAGGATCACGACATTGATCGATCATATCCTCTCCCGCTCCGCGCAACCGCCGATCATTGCGCTAATGAGCGACCACGGGTATAGGTATTATCATAGCAATGACACGAAGTATTATTTCTCAAACCTGCTATCTGTTCATCTTCCAGGTAAGAACTATGAAGCATTCGGAAATAGCATGAGTAGTGTGAATTTTTTCCGTGCAATTTTTAATAGTGAATTCAGGCAGACGCTGCCTTATCTTCCGGATCAGAGGTTCATTATTGATTTTTAGCGCCTATGTTTTTCCCTTTCATGGCGGCACCGATGGCCTGATCCATTAACCTCTCCGCATATGGCCTGGAAATGTCGTTGAGCTTTTCAATTGCAGTCTGTATTTCATCCTTGCCGCCCTTTTGCAAAAGATTCTCGAGATTGGTCATCGCAGAATCGGTTTCCGAAAATTCGAGCTCTGTCAATAGCTTCTTATTCTTAGCCAGGAAGTTTTCTGTTGTATCCAGTAGGATCTTGGCTTCGGTCTGCGCCTCCACCAGTGCCCTCACCTGCATATCCTGCTTGGCATGACTGAAGGAATCAGTCAACATGCCCTCGACATCCTTATCACTTAATCCGTACTGCGGCTTCACTTCGACACTTTGTTCTACTCCGCTTCTCAATTCCCTGGCCTTCACCACCAGAATGCCATCAGCGTTTATGAGAAAAGATATCTCCACCTTTGGAAAGCCGGCAAGCATTCCGGGAATACCAGTGAGATTGAACTCGGCGAGTCGTCGATTATCTTTCACAAGGTCACGTTCACCCTGGAATACGGAAATGCGCATGCTTCCTTGCCCATCCTTCTGCGTTGTATATTGTCTCGAGGCAGAGGAAGGTATTTTGGAATTGCGTGGAACCAACACATCCATCAACCCACCCATCGTCTCGATACCGAGCGATAGCGGGGTGATATCGAGTAGTAAAAAATCTTTGTTGTTGCCTGCAAGAATATCCGCCTGTATTGCGGCACCAAGTGCTACTACCTCATCGGGGTTGAGATTGTCGTTGACGGGCCTATTGAAAAACTTTGCAACTGCTTCCATTACGACTGGCACCCGTGTAGAGCCGCCAACCATGATCACCTCGTCTATCTCACCGACTTCCAAACCTGCGTCAAGCATAGCGTTGGCGCAACTCGCGATAGTCTTCTCCACTAATGGCTGGAGTAACTTATCCAGATCCTCTCTTCTCAATGTGATTCGCTGAATACCTATCTCACCAGTGAATTCATCTGTTGTGCTAAGTTGTTTCTTCGCTGTTTCGGCCATTAACCTGAATGACTGCAATTCGGAAGTATTTAGTTTAGTAGAAGTGATACCAAGTAATGCCAGCCAGTGATCGACGATTACCCTATCAAAGTCATCTCCTCCAAGGTATGTATCGCCATTCGTAGATAAGACCTCAAAGATTCCACCACTGATTCGCAGAAGTGAAATGTCGAAGGTACCGCCACCAAGATCATACACGGCAACCATTTTCGTTTCCTCCCTATTCATTCCTAGCCCGTACGCGAGGCTTGCAGCCGTCGGTTCATTGACGATCCGCAGTACATCCAGTCCGGCAAGCTTTCCTGCATCACGTGTGGCCTGCCTTTGAGAGTCGTTAAAATAGGCGGGCACAGTAATGACGGCTTTGTTGACTGGTGTCTTTAGTATGTGTTCCGCTCTTGATTTCAATTCTCTTAGAATAAAAGAAGACAGTTCTATGGGAGAATAAAATCTCTCACCTACCTGCACCTTCACAAGGCTCTCGGTACCGTCGTCAATTATTTTATAGGTGAACAATTTCGCGTGGTTGTATAAATCGTTGTACGATTTACCCATTAATCGCTTTGCGGAAAATATCGTTTGGGAGGGGTCCGACACAAGGAAATCCTTTGCCTTGTCACCAACAATCACCCCGTCAGAATCAGCGAAGTGAATGACGGATGGTACCAGTGCTGTTCCATCATGCTCCTTCAGCACGACCGGCTTTTTAGATTCCGGGTGAATGATGGCAATGAGGCTATTGGTAGTTCCCAGGTCGATGCCCACGATCATCTCTTGTTTCTGCAAACTGCCGGTCGATAGGTTGATCCCAATCTTTGCCATTCCTGTCTGTTTTCAGCCTTCGAAGGTAAGCAATAAAAAAGGCTGCCTCGTTGCCGGGCAGCCTTTCATTTCTTACGAAAAACTTATCTCATCAGGTACATTTTACCGTAACCCTTGTTGAAGTATTTATCAGTGTTATCATTATCTGCTTTGTATTTATCGAGCGTCTTACCATTGTGGTTTGTAATTACGCGATAGAGATAGATGCCGTTCGCCAACTTTTGACCAAACTGATCTGTGCCATCCCATTTGTATTCAGTGATATTGCGACCGATACCCAAAGTACCTAATTCCTCCTTGGTGATATCTCTCACGATCTTACCCGTAATAGTTAGGATCTGGATCCTTATGTTCTGCGGAATCTCGCTACCCGTAATAGTGAAGACGAACGCCGTCGAAGTCGTGAACGGATTCGGATAATTAAGCATATTCGAGATCATCGGCTTGTTAATCACCTGGAACGCTACGCGGTATTCAATGTTTCCCGCGTTATTGTTGCTCGCATCCTTACCCGAAACGATGAGTTCATACTCACCATCATCCGGGAAGTATGGCTTAAAGCTTAGCGTGGCGACATTATTTGCATTCGGCGCCATGCCTGCTGGGGTAAAGATCAACGTGTCATTCCCAGGCTGGAACTGCCGCATGCTGCCATCGGGATATCTCACCTTCAAGACGAGCAAATTACTATCGTTCATCACCATCCATTTCGCCTCATCCTTCAACTTGATAAGGATATCTGGTTTGGATGATACAATATCCCGGTTCAGAATGTGCACACCATCAAAGGTTACGTCGAGCACGGGGTGCAAACTATCCGGTCGTACGTACAGGTTGCGGAATGCGAAGTTGTTGAAAGTATATTGTTCCGGCTGGTCGAAGTTCGGATTGAAATTGACGAATAGAAAGTTCAGTCCCGACAACGATCTCGTATCGACAGCCACATTCAATCTTATCGTGTCGTTCGGCGGCGTCGTCGTCAACGGTTTCTGTCTTGGCACCGGGACGATATTCTCGAAGTTGTTCTTATCCGTAATAGTCAGCTTCACAGCCACGCTATCGAAGTCGACCTTACTGACATTCTTGAAGGCGATTCCAAAGTTGAAAGGTTCGCCTACTTCGACTGTGTCTTTCGTTGTAAAGTAGATGTTAGGCGCGATTGCTCCTTCCGGCACCGGGATATAAGTAAGCCTCCAGTATTTCAACTGATAAGGGGTAAGGTGAACGGAATCCTGGTTCTTCATCTTCAAACGCAGGTATGGATATTGAACCGCATCGATATTAGAAATGTCGTAATCCTGTTGGGCTGTAGTAATCTCAGGAACGAGAAGTGTCTCCGTACCTGCATTATCGATACCAAAGAGGCTGATAGTAGGAACGTCACCGTCGGCAGCATCTACACTCGCTCCGCGCCAGTGCAGTTGTTTCCATCCCTTGGCGGGACCGAATTTCGGCGATGTGATGTATCCAAGGGTGTCCGGCGTAAACAGGTCAACAGAAAGTGTAATGGCGTCATATACATCCTGGCTGAAAATAGATGCCGTCGGGAAAGTCGGGTCATTCTTTCGATAAACAAAAGCAAACGCCCTCGGCCTGTTGAACGAATCGATAGTAGCAAATCCCTGATTCTTCAAAATATGATACAGTGACCTCCCGGGACCAAGATTAGCCTGGTCGTTCATCCATGTGCTTGCATATGTATTCGAGGCAGGATCAGTACCAGAACAGTTTCTTACAATGACATAATAGCCATCCGGCACCATCTCGAGGAATTCCACTGCCAACCTTCTCTTAACAGAGTCGAGGATATTAAACTGGAAGTTCCATGCACGGTTAGGTCCGCAGATCGGATCGCTACCATATTGACCCGGCAACGGACTCGTTGGACCATTATACCAGGGCTCGAGCGATACGGGATGAAGTACGTTGAACACGACATTTGAAATTCCGCATACACTCCTGATCCTGTCGTCCTGGTCAATCACCACGGAGAATCCTGTGGCCTGTGTAAAGGCAGTCGGGAACACACCGCTTCTGATAAATAGGTTACGGCTTCTGTCGCCGAAGGACAATAGTCGCGAAGCAGAATCAAGTCTCAACCGATTAAGATCGCTCTTGAAGTGCTGGTACAGGTGTGATTGGTTAAATCCGACATCTGAAGATGGCAAATAAACAAACGATGATTTATTCCAGATTTCAGATCCAGCCGGTGCCACGGGCGACACTCTCCAATAGTATACAGTGCTATCTGTGAAGGTGATGCCTGGGGTGAATTCGAATACACCGCCAGCAGAATTCACAGTACGGGTGATCTTGGCTGAAGAGTTAAACAATTCTGTCGTATCCATTTCCATGATATAATCACGCGCGACAGCAAATGCATTAGCCGATGAAACCACTAGCTTAACACTCTGGTCGTTGACTATTGAGAAATTATAAGGATATACAGGCCTCGCCTCATCCTCGAAAATGTAAACGTCTTTAGTTACAGTATTGTTGGTTTCAAAAAGCTCCGGCACTTCATTCTCCGAGTCAAGGGTAATTTTTATTTTGTTAAGCCCCTTATCTCTTGTAGAAACGATTGGGATATTGAATGAAAGCGAATCGGCATAGCGAATGCCTTTTATACGCTCCAGCCGAATTACGTCGGTAGAACCACTTGGGTATGTTCTCTCAATCTTAATTGTGATACTATCTGAAGGCGCCTTCGCAATATTCATATAGGTTGCCTTCATGTTGAACACGCTATCTGCAACGGAGATGAATGACGGAGTTATTCTAACCATCGGATCCTCGATAACGTAATCTGCGAGCGGTGCAGTATTCAGCTTGAGCGCTGGATCGCCATGCAGGGTAAACTGCTCGCACTGGAAACGTGCATAGAAATCATTTTCCGTGGTGATTGCAAACACCTCTCTTATAGCCTCACCTAAATTTTCGCCGAGAGTTTTACCATACCCTCCGCGAGACATCGCGGTATACAGTTGGGTATTGTAAATATCGAGGTAGTGCACAATACCAAGGTGAGTACTGGCCAAAAACGCAATCGAGCCCCTTTCAGGCGCAAGTACATATCTCTCAGAGAGGGTCTCCTTTGTAAAGAACCTCGATGTGTTGAAGTTGAAGAAATTACCTGCGTTACAACCCATCACTATAAAGACTGGATATTTACCAGGGTTAGTATAACCCAGGGGATTGTCGAGATTGAACTCCAGTGTGCTCGCAGAAGAGTGACCGAAATAAGTGAGAATGCCAATACCGTTATTTATAAGGTTAGCTAACCTTGCACTGTTCAATTGCTGAACTGCATCAGCAGAACTTTTGGTGAACAGGTGCACATCGCCACCAAAAAGCGTGTCCTCGATGATCCTGGCATGATCAGCGAGAGCTGTGTTCAAGATGTTACTTGTAATGTCATCACTCGCACCAGTTACGTGGACCACGTTCTTCATCCATGCCTTATCAGCGATAAGGGGCGAAGAAAATGCCTGCGCCTGCTCATATTGTTTCACCTTGTTGAGGTAAACTAAAATCTCGTCTCCATTGATTGCTGATATACGACCGATCGGCGTGAGAGGTACAGAACTTCCTGCCACCGCGCTCAGCATATTATCTGAGCCGGGATATCCGAATGTAGGGACCAGTTCAAGCCTGCTTATGTCCGCGTTGTTTTCATATTGCTTGAACTGAACGTAGGTCACACCTTTGCCCGCGAGGAATACATGCTTGATCGGAGTAGGAAAAGTCGTCCTTGCCCACCTCAGGAAGTTGCGGATTGATAGCGGATGCATTTTTATCCCAAGGCCGAATTGATCAACAAGTTCTTCGATCATGTAGACCTTTGCGTTGTAGCCACCGCCTGTAGTCGAGCTCCTATAGAGTTTATATTCGTTAATGGGGTTGCTGCCATTAGCACCAGTAGTAAGCGACGGGTGAGTAATGATAAGGTAATCTCCTGCATTCGCCGCCGTAGCGTAATTGACGAAATTCCTTTGCTGCATCGTAGTGACATTCTTGATGTTTGAAGCAGCCTGGCTAACAAGTACCAATCGACGTGGACCCGCTGAGGGCTCAAGGGCAATCTTCAATATGGCAGGGCTAACGTTATCTACAACGTAGCGCTTCCCGTTCGTTAAATCGTATAGCACTGGCGCCGAACCGCTATAAGCGAATGCTGTTATCTCGAGATAATTTCCAACCGAGCTTGCCGGTAATTCGAAATAATAAGTGCTTGGTCCACCGAAGTCAAATGTGTGGGGATAGGTAATGTCCATCTCGGATATCACCATCCTGTCGTTTGGATAATCGCAGACGTTGGTGACCTGGATAGCAGCGATGCCTCCAGCCAGTTGTGAGATGCTTAGTGGTATCGTTGCTTTGTAATAATCGTAGTAATTAAGCGTTTGCCCGTATATCGAGTCGCCATTCAGACTAACACGATAATATCTCGGATGCACTGCATTACCAGCTGCATTTAATTGCATAGTTGGAGCAGGTGCGCCCGGACCAGTATAGGTATGTAAGCTTGTGTGAGTAGCAGAAGCCGAGGCCCCGGTACCAATATCTTCACTAGACCATCCTTCGCCATAATCATAGGATGAAGAGTAAGTATAGGAATCACCGACAAGCTCGGCTCGTCCAGCATGTATCCGTGATTTGAAATACGTTCCTACCGTATGCATGAAGAAAGGCTCGGGGGCAAGCGTGTTTCCTGCTACATTGTTAATTGTAGGCTCCAGGCGAAAATTACCGCCCGCAGCATTTATTGTAAGGAAGAACGCCGCTGTATCAGTTTGTAAACTCCATTTGTCACTCAACTGGTAATCCGGTAACCTGTAAAGGATATTGTCAGGCTTTCCGTCATTCATTTCTCCATAAAATTCTATGTAGTCGGCCGCTCCAAGAGTACCCGTTTGTGCAGATGTGTAAATCGGAACTTCCTGTCCGTTCCTCCAAAGTTGGAAGTGTTGGACCGGCGTTCCGGCAATGCCTAACGTAGCAAGTACAGGTTGGTTGATCCGGTAAAGACCGGTCTCCCCTACCTTGAACTTGTAGTAGGTTTTGGTGTAATCTATCCATTCATTATTGAGAACCTGTGCCTTCGCCCCAAGGGTGAACACGGTTAACAATAACAGTAAAATTCGTTTCATTTTGACAGCGGGTTTATTAGGTACGGTTAATTCTTCTTCTTCTTGCTCTTATCGTTCACCATGTCTAGTCTAATTGAGAATACATGGGTAAATAAAGGGTTCGACTGGTTAGCCAGGTTCGTAAATGCATAGTCGATCGTCACATTCTGGATCCGGAAGCCTGCGCCGGCGCTTGGCTGGTAGATCCAAACTTTCTTTTGGTTTAGCGTATCTCCATCTGCCAATGCCTTCTGGAAGTTGTTAATACCTCCACGGAGAAAGAACACGTTATTTACATTGAGCTCTAATCCAATCTTCGGATCCGCGCTCACGGGATCAGCACTAAGCAGCGTGTTCCTCTTACCATCGAAGGTAAGATCGACGTTTGCCTCAGCAAGGAGGCTTGAGTTCTTTCCAACTTTAAAATCGTGAGCTACTCCCAGCACTAATCTAGGCGCAGTAAGCTCTGTTGATTTCACAGGTATTTCGTTATTGGTCAGGTAAAGAACTTCTTTTTCTTTCTCGGTAAAGTTGAATGACCATGCATTGAACGTGGTAGTAATATCACGGCCCGCTATTCCAAAGCGCCACCGATTTTGAAAGATCTGAATTCCCGCATCGAGTCCGAAGCCCCAGGCCTTAGCAAACCTTCCCACACTCCGGTGTATCACCTTGGCATTTACTCCAAAATGCACGTTTTTGTTGGGGCTCTCGCGAAGTTTTTGTGCGAATGAAAAAAGAAATGCGTAATCGGCCGACGAGAATGCCTGGATGTTGTTGTAATTGATGGATCCATCCGGTTCGACGAGGAACAGCGTGTTCATGATATCATCTACTGCAAATCGCAGACCGGTGATAGCGAAGGTCCTTTTGTTGTTCGAAGCTGGAAAGGCTATACTGGCGAAATCGTACTTACCGATACCGGCGAAGTACTCCGCATGCATGAGATTTAACTGGGGGTGATCCTTGATTCCTACAAGTCCGGCAGGGTTCCAATACCCCGATGTACCGTCATTCACAGAAGCCACCTGGGCGCCGCCCATTGCGAGGCCACGAGCACCCGCTCCAATGTTGAGAAATTCGTTGGAATACTTGCGAAACTGTGCCTTGGCAGTGACCGATAATACAATAGCAAATAGGGTGAAATATTGAGAGAGTGATTTCATTCGGATGATTTTCTAATAAGCAAAAACGGATGGTTCTTTCATAGATACGGATAGCCTGTAAAAATAGTCTTTGATCCCCGTAAATCATAGTTTTACTAAGGGAAAAGACTCGCGCTTGAAAACGAACAGGTTAGAAAAATATTGCATTTGAATCGTCGCAATATTTTAATGCCTTAGTTTTGCCGCAAAACACTGATATAAACCAATGAAGCTCATCGACGAATTACGGTGGAGAGGAATGATACAGGACATCATGCCGGGCACCGAGGATCAACTCAACAAGGAAATGACTACTGGATATATCGGTTTCGACCCTACTGCCGACAGTTTACATATTGGCAGCCTGGTCCCTATTCTCCTCCTGGTACATTTTCAAAAAGCTGGCCATAAACCCATTGCCCTGGTCGGTGGCGCCACGGGTATGGTCGGAGACCCTAGTGGCAAGAGCGAAGAAAGAAACCTTCTTAGTGAGGACATATTACAAAAAAACATAGCAGGTGTACGAGCCCAGCTCGAAAAATTCCTCGACTTCGATCCCTCCCGACCAAATGCTGCTGAGATGGCTAATAACTTCGATTGGTTTAAGTCCATTTCCTTCATCGACTTCCTTCGCGAGGCAGGAAAGCACATTACAGTGAATTATATGATGGCCAAGGATAGCGTGAAGAAACGGATCGAGGGCGATACCGGTATCAGTTACACCGAATTCGCTTACCAACTTATGCAGGGATACGATTTCTACTGGCTTTACAAGAATAAACAGTGCAAGCTTCAGATGGGAGGAAGCGATCAGTGGGGTAACATGACTACCGGGACTGAACTCATCCGACGTAAGGTTGGCGGGGAGGCATATGTCTTTACCAACCCGCTTATCACAAAAGCTGATGGGGGAAAGTTTGGTAAGACCGAAAAAGGCAATGTATGGCTGGATGCGGAGAAGACTTCACCTTACCAGTTTTACCAATTCTGGCTTAACTCCAGCGACGAGGATGCAGAAAAATGGATCAAGATCTTTACGTTCCTTCCCCAGGCTGAAATAAACGAGCTATTGAAGGAACATAAGAAAGATCCGGGACAACGCGGACTGCAAAAAAGACTGGGTAAAGAGATAACAACGTTTGTTCATGGTGCCGGGGAATACGATAAGGCTATCGAGACCACGCAGAAGTTATTTTCCAACCAGCAGGCACCTGCTGAATCTCTAACGATTGAAGATCTCGAGGGTATGGAGGGAGTGGTGAAATCCGATTACGCTATGTCAAGAATCGATGCGGGCATCGACGTGGTCTCGTTCCTGGCAGAGACAGGCATCTTTCCTAGTAAGGGTGAGGCAAAGAAAACGATGATGGGAGGAGGCGTGAGCATCAACAGGAAAAAAATTGATAACCTGCAGCTGGCTATAGATCCTACACTCTTGTTGCATGGGAAATACCTATTGGTTCAGAAAGGAAAGAAGAATTATTTTCTCGTGAAAGCGGTTTGAAGATTTAACGGAATCGGATGAAGAAAGTATATTTTATCAGTGGGCTTGGGGCCGATAAGAGGGTGTTTTCCTTCCTGGATCTTTCATTCTGTGAACCCGTATATATCGATTGGATTCCACCGGAGAAAAACGAGACCCTTGAGAATTATGCGACACGTTTACGCGGATTAATAGATGAGCCGAAACCAACAATCGTCGGAATTTCTTTCGGCGGTATGCTGGCGACGGAGATGGCGAAGCGCGATCCTTCGATTAACGCCATTCTCATGGCGAGCAGCAAAACAGCATCTGAGATTCCAAGGTATCTGAAAGCGGCCCGATACTTTCCTTTTTTCAACTGGGTGCCTCCAGGCTTACTCAAACGGTCCACTTACCTCGTCAAGCAAATGGTGGGAAGAAATGATCCTGATCAAAAAAGAATTTTACTGGATATTATTCGCGACAGCGATATGCTTTTTGTAAAATGGGCGATGAACGCTATCCTTCGGTGGAAAAATACGGAGGTGCCGGGGAATATTATCCACATTCATGGAACGGCCGATCGAATCCTACCCTATCGATTAGTGCATTCAGATTATACGATACAAGGCGGTTCACACGTTTTGCCGATGGACCAACATGCGGAAATATCAGCATTGTTAAAAAAGCTCGTTGGTTGACATCATAATACCGGAATCGATGTGGCATTGTGTAGTTTTGTCGTCTAACATTCGAGTCCACTTCTAAATGAAATTCTTACTGACAACCATATTATCAGTTTTTACCCTGGTGGTTTTCTCCCAGCAGGATACTATCAAACTTAATTTCCTGTATGGTTCTGTTCCAGGAAAAGGGTATAAAAAGGAAGAGGCCAAAAGATTCGGCGGGATAAAAGGTGGTCACGTCAACATCGAAGCGAATGGTCGAGTGCTGGACTTTAGGCCGTTTGGAAATTGCAGGGTTTTTCCGAAGAACAGCAAACCAAATGGAGGATTTGAATTAAACAAGGCAGTAAAGTGGGATACGGCGAGTGACAAGTTTATCACGATACTGATACCATTGACGCCTCTTCAGATGCATCTTCTCGATTCCCTCTTCGATCATTATGCCAAGCAGGCTCCGTATGATTATGCGGTGTTTGGAATGCGTTGTGCGGCGGCATCTTATGATGTCCTGAGCGAGATCGGTCTGTTTAAGGAATTGTCGAACAAGGAAAATATCGTCCAACATTTCTACCCCAAGCTTCTCCGAAAGAAAATGTTCAAATGGGCGCGTAAAAATAACTATCCCATCCTGGAGCATTCAGGCAGGAATACGAGGAAGTGGGAGTCGGATAAGGGGATTTTGTGAATGGAGGGTTGGTTGATTAGTTGATTCGGTTGATTCAGTTGATTGAGTTAACTAAGGATAGCTCCATTCAAAGTTTGACTATTGCCTCTCGCCTCCCGCCTCTCGTCTATTCCAAAATCACTTTCCACATCTCCTCCGCCACCAACTGATTCCCCGCCGCATTTAGATGTACCCCATCGGTAGTAAGAATTCCTCGGTCTTTATTTTCGGGATTATTTTTCAGATTGTATTCGAGGAATCGCTTACGAAGATCAACGAGAGGAAGGTTGTTCTTAGCAGCGATACTACGTATTATGTTGCAATACTTGTTGAGGTCGCCGTCCTGCTCGTTACTGAAGTCGGTTCTTTCCCCGATAGCTGCGGGGGTTACCAATATGACTTTACTACCTTTTGATTTGAGTTTATTGATGATCGCCTGGTAAAACTTTTCAAACTTGTCCGCGTCGGTCCCAGTGCCGGATCTTTTGTGCCATACATCATTCACTCCGACATAGATCAATACTAAACCGGGGTCTTTTGAGAGCACGTCGTCCTCGAGTCGTAAGTAGAGATCATAGACCTTATTGCCGCCGATGCCTGCGCCGACAAATTCATACAGGTCTGATTTCTTCTCTAGCTTACTCATGCTATCGATGCGCATGATGTATCCACCGCGGTTAACACCTGCCTGTGTGATGGAATCACCGAAGAAGATCACTTTTGTTTTTTTCTGTGGAAGCATTGCAGTTAGCGCTAGTGAAAAAGCCAGTAGGAATTTTATCATGGGGAAACTCTTTTTTTTGAAGTGGCGTTTATTGTCAATGGTCAGTAGTGAATAGTGAGTGAACCCCGATACGCAAACACGCTTTCGTGTTCGAAACTTTAGGGTAGTTACGATAGTCAGTAGCCACTCACTATTCACTACTCACAATTCACTTGATGGCATTATTCCACGTTCACCTGCTTCTTAATCACAGCACCTTCTCTTGCCTCGGGCAGGAATTCGCGCTCCTTGAGAGAATAGCCATTACCTTTTTCGCAGAAGTGAACCTTTATGTTTTCAATGCTGATAGGGTTGCCATCGGGAATATCGGCGATATTGCTGTGGCGGATGTCGTACCCGTCGATGATTACAACGAGCCCGCTACCGATTGCTTCCATCTTGTTGCCGTCGGTGATGAGCATACCAGTATCCTCCCCCAGACCGATGCCGATGCATTGGGGATTGGATGCGATAGCCTGCGAGAGACGAACAAATCTGCCGCGTTTCTCGAAGTGTGAATCGACGATAACGTCATCCAGGAATCCGAGACCTGTCGTGATCTTTACTTCGCCTTTCAGATGTGCAGTGATGGCGTTGCCTTCATAGATCATGGTATTACTCATCGCCATGGCTCCTGCGCTGGTGCCTGCGATCGTAAAGTTCTCTTCGTGGTACCTTCTCAATAATGTATCGAGAAAGGCTGTGCCGCCAAGAATTGCGCTAAGCCGCATCTGGTTACCTCCACTGAACATGATGCCCTCGCAGCGTTTAATCCTTTCTAGAAAATCCGGGTTGATGGCATCCTGGCGATTACGAATATGCATCACGTCGACATTGGTACAACCAATCTTGCCGAATGCATTGAGATAGTTATTGCCCACTTCATTGGGAATGGTAGAGGCAGTAGTCACCACCTCGATGCGAGCGGAGGGGCCTCCGGTTTCTTCCACCACGCGGCGGAGAATGCCAAGTTCAAAGAAGTTGAGATTGCTACGATGTATTTCTCCTTTCTCTAAATCAGTGCCCTTATCTTCCGCTCCACCTATAGCTATTAGTTTTCCCTTAGGATGCGTCATGAGGTTATTTACGATTATACTGCAAAAGTAATAATTATAACATTTAACGAAACCGTAATGTATTAAGTATGTGAACAGGCTGCGTTTTCCGGAACAAGTTGTGGGAAAGAAGTGCAGACCAGTCAAGGCTGGTCACGGTGAGAAATTCTCCGATTTAGTATCTTCGATCGACCAAACCACCACAGATGAACACGCTGCTGATAAGGATCGGCGCCCTGCTCCTACATGCGCTGGCCAATTTCTTCTTACTCACTTATCTCACCGACTATGATCTCACCGGAAGCTGGTTGGCTATCGGTGGATTCGTGATCCTGCTGGTCGTCTTGCTCGTATTATTCATTAAACATATTCTTTCGTTTGTTTATTTTCTTAAAACCAAAACAAAATGATCGGCATCATCACCTTCCTGATTGCTTTCGTCATCATCGGATTGTCCCTTCAGGCATTCCGGAGATCATCTTATAAAGACACTACTGGCAGGTCACGCCTGAAAGGCTCATGGCGATTGCTAGTCGCCTTCCTACTTGCATTACTGGTCGCAGCTATCAACCCTATCGACGTAGAGAGGATTGATGCCGGCCACGTAGGCATCAAGGTGAGCAACGTTGGTGATAACCGTGGCGTTGGCAAGACCGAGTATGTGACAGGCTGGGTGTTCTACAATTCCTGGATTTCCCGTATTTATGAATTCCCGATCCACCAACAACACATCGACTACGAGGAGGCAGATATAGTAACGAGGGGTGGATTTCGTGCTACCATCAAACCATCGTTCAACTATTCGATCAATGCTGGAAACGTTGCAGACATGTTCCAGAATTTGCGGGTGGGCGTAAAGGAGATGGAACAGGGTTGGCTGAAAAACGCGATCGTGGGTTCTGTGAACGACGTAGCGAATCGCTACACAGTCGATTCCATCTTTAATCACCGCGAAGAGTTCGAATCCGCTATCATTTCGGAATGTAATAAGAGAGTTTCACAATGGTTCAATGTATCACAACTGAGGACGAACATTGTTCCGCCGACGGAGATATCCGAGACCATCATCGCTAAGACGCGTGCGATCCAGGAAGTGCAGGTGGCGGAAAACCAGCGACAGGTCGCCGTTGCAGAGGCCGAGCGCAAGATTGCACAGGCGCGTGGTGACTCTGCCAAGGCCGTGATCGAGGCTGCTGGTCGCGCCGAGGCTATCAAGAAAGAACAATTATCGCTGACTCCGCTCTACATCGAATATATCAAGATACAGAAATGGAATGGCGAGGTTCCGTCGACGGTAGCAGGGGCGAATAGTGGGTTTTTGATACAACCGGGGAAACAATAGGCAATAGGCAATAGGCAAGTTAAAGTGGTTAATTGCCTATTTCTAATTTATCTTGACTTTTGGCAATTGCCTATTGCCCATTGCCCATTGCCTATTGCCCATTGCATATTGCCTATTGCCCATTGCATATTGCCCATTGCCTATTGCCTATTGCCTATTGCCTATTGTCTTCTTTCGGTTGATGAGAAAGTACACTCCCACCCCCATTATTGCAATCAGAATGCCCCATAAGGCGAATTCGTTGTGATAGAGGAGGAAGGCCCAGATGATGAGTGAGAGTATAACAGGTATTGGGTAGAGCCACATCTTGAAGGGAAGATCCTTTACTCCATTGCGTTTCCGCAAGAGGACTATTCCCACTGATTGGGCCATGAACTGCACGATGATTCTCATGGCAAGGATGGAGGTGATGACATCTGTGAGTTTCATGAATAAACTGAATAAAGCGCCGACACCGCATAGCGCGAGAAGAGATATATAGGGAAAATCTTTGGTTGGGTGGAGCTTCGCGAACACCTTGAAGAAATTTCCATCCACCGCAGCCGCATAGGGTACGCGGGAATAACCGAGGACTACCGCAAACAGCGAAGACATTGCTATGCAAAGAATGAGTACCGTCACCACCACTCCCGCTTTATGGCCATATAGTTCTTCCATGAATGTACTGACGAGATATTTATCCTCCTCTTTTACGGCCTGCCATGGTATCACACTCATCACGCTGATGTTCATGAGAAGATAAAGAATGCTAATACCGATGATAGAAAGGAAAATGCTGCGTGGTATGTTTACCCCGGGGTTTCGTATCTCACCACCCAGGTGGCATACATTATAATAGCCGAGGTAACTATACACAGTCTTCACAGATGCCTTGGCAACGGCGGCCCAGAAAGCAAACTGGAAGAATGAATCGGTACCGGATGGCCACACCTCGATATTCTGTCGTTGATGCGCGAACCCGCTGAAGATGATCCAAAGGATTGTCCCGATGACCACCAGGCCGAATAGCACTGATATCCGTCCCACTGCTTCAATACGCCGATACAACAACACTAGCACTAACATCACCACACCTGCCGATACGATCTTCTGCTGTACGAAACTCAGGTCGACAATATAAGTAAGGTACTGCGCGAAACCGATCGATGCAGACGCCACTACCAATGGCGCCTGTATGCTTGTTTGCCAAACGAAAAGGAAACTCATCAACCTCCCACCCTTTTCTCCGAAGGCTATTCGATGAAAATTGTAAGTACCACCCGCCAATGGGTACCTCGCTCCCAGCTCACTCCATACCATACCGTCTACGATGGCAGTCACAGCACCAAACACCCAAGCCCATATGAATAATCCATTGTTAAACTGCGCCACCACGAATGGCATCACCACAAATGGGCCGATGCCTACCATGTCGATCATATTAATCGAAGTGGCTTGAAGAAGGTTTATTTTTCTTTTTAGTTGTGGAAGCAAGGCGACTGGTTTAACGTTTAACGTTTAAGGTTTAACGTTGTTTAAGCAGAAGCAGAATTATAGTAAAGAATTTTCAAAAACCAGAACGTTAAACGCTAAACGTTAAACATTAAACGATTTCAGCTTCTAACGAAAGCCGTGATCCCCTCCACAAGCGTGTCCAAGTTCTGAAGGGTAGTATACACATTCGGCGTAATCCTTACTCCATTAATGTTCTCCCATTTGATGCCGACCGTATGTATCCGGTATTTATCGAGCAGGAAACTGTCCAATTCGCTCGGTTGCCGCCCTTCAACGCCAATGTTCCCAATAGCGCAGCCCCACGATGGATGCAGGGAGGTGTTGATTTTCACTTTTGGAAGATGCTTTACTTTATCTACCCAGTAGTTCTTCAGGTAGTGTAATCTTTTTTCTTTTCTTTCAATACCGATCATGTCATGGAATTCCATGGCCTTGCCAATTGCCTGTTCAATGAAAAAGGGACGCGTGCCGAGGTGTTCAAATTTCCTGATGTCGCTTTTCAATGGATCCTCACTCGTTGCGAACATCGGATAGACTTGTTTTATCTTCTCCTTCTTCACATACAACATGCCGCTGCCGATGGGTGCATATAACCACTTATGGAGGCTCGCAGCGAAGTAGTCAGCATCGAGATCAGGGATTTTGAAATTGAAATGAGCGAAGGAATGTGCACCATCAACAATTACCTCAATTCCCCGCTTATGAGCTTCCTGTGCTATCTTTTTGACAGGAAGGATCTGACCATTCCAGTTGATCATGTGAGTGATGTGTACCAGCTTCGTCTTCGAAGTAAAAGCTTTCACGTACTGCTGGACGAGGTATTGCTCATCTTCACTAGGCAGTGCGAGATCGATCCATACCATCTTGATGCCATCGCGAAGTTCCCGCTGCTTGTAAGCATTGATCATATTGGGATAATCCTGCTTTGCAGCCACTACTTCATCACCCGCCTTTAGCGGCAACCCGAATATGATTGTCTCCAATCCTTCAGATGAATTTCTATTGATCGCAATTTCCTCCGCGTCACAGCCAGCTATTCGCGCCAGGTTCTTTCGCAATGGCTCACGGCCCTGGTCAAGTACGCGCCACATGTAATAGCTCGGCGCCTCATTGCTATAATCGTAGAAACGCTTGACGGCTTCCTGCACGGTCCTTGGTGCGGGTGAAACGCCACCATTGTTTAGGTTGATGAGCCCGGGGGAAACCGTAAACGATTGCTGGATGTAATACCAGAAATCCTCTTCCGTTGCAAGATCAGCGGCGCTGATATCTTTCGCGTCAAGCAATGCCGCTTCGAGGTTCGTTGCCCACCCAGGCTTCGATACTGAAGTCAGGAATGCGGTGGCAGCCGCAGCTCCTGCTCTTTGCAGGAAATGACGGCGGTTATTTTTTCCCATAACATTTTATTGAACGGTTGATATAACATCCTTGGCGAACTGTGCAAAATCGTTCTTCAACTTAATCAGTGAAGGCTTATGGATATACATCATATGCCCTGCTTCATAGTAAGTAAAGTTGACATTCTTTTGCAGATCCTTCGGCAGGAACATATGATGAAACACATAGTCCGTAGCAAAATAGGGCGTTGCCATATCGTAGTAGCCATTAGCAACCCACACTTTCAAAGAAGGATTGCGGACCATTGCGCTACGTAATGTCTCGGCCACGTTGAGGTACCTGTCCTGGCTATTGCTCCAAGGCCCGACTCTATTTGTCAATATCTCGTACGGAAGGTCATTGTCATACTTGAGATCGCGCCTTATGTAATCATTGATGGCGGATGCATACCCGCCATAGATTGCTATGTCGTAGCTGGCGTCGTAATCGTAACTGGCACCTGCCTGGTTGAAATCCTGCCCGGTGATACGCGAATCGAGACGACCTACTGTCTTTTTCTCTTTCCGCATCAACTCCTTATTATATTGTCCGACATACAATCGAAGGTTCGTCTCATCGAGGTATTCTTTGGATAGGCCGGTATAGTCGTGCAACTTATCAATGATGCGATTTCTTTCAGCGTCAGCTATCCTGTCACCTTTGATCAATGCTGCAGCATAGTCGGACAATGCGAATTGCTCAACTTCTTTCAGAAGAGAAGTAAGACTCGTGTATTTCGGGTCTAATTTTTTATGATACCAGGATGTAGCGGCAAAGGTTGGGAGTCCTAATGGAAAAGGAACATCGTTTCCCCGGTCTGTCCTCACCGTACCAAAATCGAGGATGGCGGAGACGAGGATGATACCATTGACGTATAGACCGTAGCGATCCTGCAAATAACCAGAAAGGCCGGCGGCGCGTGTAGTACCATAGCTTTCTCCCGCGATGAACTTAGGCGAACTCCATCTCGCATATTTACTCAGGTATAAACGTATGAAGTCACCGACGAATCGAAGATCATTCTCGTACCCGGTAAACTCAGTTTGCGTCGATCTTCCTGCGGGACGAGTGAAGCCCGTCATCATTGGATCGATGAATACGATATCTGTTTTATCGAGCCAGGTATGAGGATTGTCTGAATACTTGTATGGCGGCGGAAGTGTATTCCCGTCCTCGGTCATGAGGACAACCTTAGGTCCCAATGCTCCCATGTGCAACCAGACAGAGGACGAGCCGGGACCACCGTTGAATGAGAAAAGGATCGGGCGTTTAGCAGGATCACTCTCACCATCCTTAGTATAGGCAATGAAGAAAAGATTTGCCTTTAAGGTATCCTTCTCGTCTTTGATCGGCATGTAACCTGTAGTAGCCGTATAATTCAGTACTTCTGATGCGAGTTTGATCTGGTGCTTGGTCACAGAAAGATTAGCGTCCTTCCAGTCCTTCTGCGCAGAAAGGTTTATACTAATTACAAAGAGAAAGAAGCTTAGGCAAAGCAGTCTCATGATAGATGGATTTGGTGTAGGGGAAATTAGGAAATAATCTGCGTTGTGGGGAAATTATTCGGCTGCGCAGTGAATAGTGAATGGTGAATAGTGAGTAGTGAATGCCTTCACTTAAACTGTAAGGCCGTTTCGGACGCCGATCCTTGAAATTCGAAAGGAAAGTAACAATTCCCATAGTGACACTCACCATTCACTACTCACCATTCACTTGCTTCGCTTCGCTCGCAATGACAGCTGAGCGCTACGGCTCATCCTTCACCTCAACAATCTTCACGTCAAACATCAATGGCGCGAAAGGTTTGAATGGAGAACCCTGTGGCGGATTGGGACCGTAGGCCATGAAGCCTGGGACGTATAAGGTACCGGCGCCGCCTTTTTTAAATAGTTTTAGTCCTTCGTCCCATCCGCGAATGACTGCACCCCTTCCCAACTGGAAAGTGTAGGTACTTGATTCAAATACGCTATCGGTGCCGAAATGCTTGCCGACATATTCTACAGTGACGTATTTACCTGAATCGACAGCGGGGCCATCACCAACCTGTTGAATGTGTACATATGTGCCTTTGCCGGCTTTCTGTGTGATGATTTTCTTTTCTGCCAGATAGGTCTCGATTTCCTTTATCTCTCGTGCAATTTCCCCGGATGCTTCAAGTTGAAGGTCTTCCTGCGCTTGTTCCGCCTTCCGACCTTGCTCCTGGAATGCCATTTGCTCCGCCTGCTCCTTCATTTGCCGTGGCATGTCCTTTTCATTCTCCACCAGGAAATCCGCCTTTGCTACACTGTCTTCCGCAAACACCTGTAGTATGCGAAACCGTGTTATTAATTTGTCCCCTTTCTTTGCAAAGGGAGGTACTTGTAAGCCTTGTTTCATCAATGTATCGATCAACTGGGTTGTGACTGCACTATCGCCCTTCTTCATCTTCGGCAATATATCGGTTAGGTTATAAGATGGCTTCTTCGCGGGCTGGATCTTCACATATCCGGGCAGTTTGCCCTGCGTAGTATACAACGTGGAATCGTTGATTGTGATAGTGTAATGGAACTTGACTATCTGATCAACCTTGGCCAGCGGAGCTGGAGTCGAAGCGGGGAACAATTGGTACATCAGGCCGCCTGGTGCCCTCTTCATCATTACCACCGATGGTGGCGTTTTCTTCACTACTGTGGGCGGTCTCTTCTTTACCACGGGCTTGACCGTCTTCTTAACCTGCGCAAAAGATGAATAACACATTAGAGAAATAAATCCCATCAAGACGATCTTATACATGGTTGCTCATTTAAGTGGAAAATTCATCAAATATAAAGCCGAAAGCGACTAGCTGTTGGATGCTGGATCCTTGACTGGAAAAGCGCAGGCTATTTGGATGCTGGATGCTGGATCGACATTGCGAGCGAAGCGAAGCAACCAGATGCTGGATACTGGATCGTCATTGCGAGCGAAGCGAAGCAACCAGATGCTGGATACTGGATCGTCATTGCGAGCGAAGCGAAGCAACCAGATGCTGGATACTGGATGCTGGATCGTCGTTGCGAGCGAAGCGAAGCAACCAAATGCTGGATGCTGAAAGCTTTCCCGTGATTTGAAGCGACTGTAGATTAGGGATACCGCCCCTCTGCAACCTCGTCCATTGCGAGGCCTAAGGTCACCTTCGTAGAAAAAGATGTCCAAAAGGCCGAAGCAATCTACCACTAAAGGAATTCTATAGTTTAATTTGCTTCGGTCTTTTGAAAACCCAACAAGATAAAGGACGATCAGGTTTCCCGTACCTAGTATCCAGAATCCACTCTCCAGCATCTGGTTGCTTCGCTTCGCTCGCAATGACGATCCAGTATCCAGTTGGCTACACAAAAGAAAACAGCTAACTTCCATGGCTGCCATTAGATAGATTAATTTCAGAAAAAGTATATACTACAATATGAAGATTTTAGAGATCAAGGTTCTTAGAGGACCAAATTACTGGAGCGTTCGCAGGGCAAAACTGATACAGATGAAACTGGACCTGGAGGAGATGGAACAAAGGCCCACGAATAAGGTTCCGGGATTCCGCGAAAGACTGGAGGCATTGATTCCGAGTTTATATGAACACCGTTGTAGTGAAGATGGTGAGGGAGGTTTCTTTCACCGTGTGGACGAAGGCACCTGGATGGGTCATGTAATTGAACATATTGCTTTAGAGATTCAGACTCTCGCGGGAATGGATACGGGATTTGGTCGTACACGCACTACCGGCGAGAGCGAAAGCATTTACCATGTTGTATTCAGTTACATGGAAGAAGATGCCGGTGTTTACGCGGCTAAGGCGGCATTTAGAATAGTGGAGGCTCTCATTGAAGGAAGAGAGTACGATCTTGAAGTAGACATTCAGCGCATGCGCGAAATAAGAGAGGACACGCGGCTCGGGCCGTCCACGGGCTGCATTGTTGACGAAGCCGCAAAGCGTGGTATCCCCTACATCCGTCTTAATAAACAAAGTCTGGTGCAGTTGGGATATGGGGTAAATCAGAAAAGAGTAAGGGCGACTATTGCGTCTACTACGTCCAACATAGCCGTAGACATTGCGGGTGATAAGGCAGAGACAAAACTCCTGCTTGAAGCTGCGGAGATTCCTGTTCCAAAAGGGACGGTGGTCCGTACCGAGGAAGCACTCGATGATGCGATAGAGAAATTCGGTTACCCGTTAGTCATAAAACCCATTGATGGTAATCATGGCAAAGGCAACACAACGAATATTACCAACAGGGAACAGGCGTTGCGAGCTTTCGAAGCGGCAAAGGATTACAGCCGTAATATCATTGTTGAAAAATACATTACGGGTTATGATTTCCGTTGCCTCGTCATCAATTATAAGTTTATCTGCGCGGCGTTGCGTACGCCGGCCTCTGTCGTCGGCGATGGCGTACAAAATATCCAGCAGTTGATAGATGAGACAAATAAAGATGTCCGTCGTGGTTATGGTCATGAGAAAGTGCTGACGCAAATCACGGTTGACCAGTTTACCCAGAAAATGCTCGACGATCATGGTTACACTTTAGAGACCATACCTCCGAAAGGCGAACGTGTGATGCTGAAGCCGACAGCCAACCTCTCAACTGGTGGCACCTCCAATGATGTGACCGATGAGGTGCACCCGGCCAATATCTTCATGTTTGAAAGAATAGCGCGGATCATTGGACTGGATATTTGTGGCATCGATGTCATGGCCACAGACCTGCAGACTCCGGTGGGGGAGAATGGCGGAGCCATCCTCGAAGTGAATGCTGCGCCAGGTTTCAGGATGCATATCGAACCAGCGCAAGGCATCGCCAGAAATGTAGCCGAGCCGGTGGTAGACATGCTCTTCCCGAAAGGCAGTGCTGGCAGGATCCCGATCATTGCCATCACGGGTACTAACGGTAAAACGACAACAACACGGCTTACTGCGCACATTGCAAAGAGTGCCGGTAAGAAATGCGGGTATACGACGAGTGATGGTGTCTACATCCAGAACCAGATGATGATGAAAGGCGACTGTACGGGACCGGTAAGTTCTGCTTTCGTATTGAAGGATCCGACGGTGGACTTCGCCGTTCTTGAATGCGCGCGGGGAGGAATACTCAAGTCGGGACTGGCCTTCGCCCATTGCGATGTAGCAATCGTCACCAATGTCGCCGCCGATCACATGGGACTTGGAGGTATCAATACGCTGGAACAGATGGCGAAGGTGAAGGCCGTGTTGCCAGAGACTGTCTTTCCACACGGGTACGCGATACTGAATGCAGATGACGACCTGGTATATAAAATGAGGGAGGGCCTTGACTGCAACGTAGGCCTGTTTAGCATGGATGAAAATAATCCACGCATTAAGAAACATTGCGCCTCCGGCGGACTGGCTACGGTATATGAAAATGGATTCATCACGATCATGAAAGGCACCTGGAAAATCAGGGTGATGCCGGTAAAAGACATACCGATCACATTTGAAGGCAAGGCGCTTCACAACATCCAGAATTGCCTGCCGGCCGTTCTTGCCACCTATCTGTTTAGGGATATCACCATCGAGGATGTGCGCACAGCGCTGCATTCATTCATACCGTCATCCTCACAAACGCCGGGCAGGTTGAACTTCTTTCATTTTCGCGACTTCACCGTACTCGCGGACTTTGCGCATAATCCACATGGGTTGAAACTGCTTTGCGATTTCATCGGCAAACTCGATTATTCATCGCGGATAGGCATCATCTCCGGAACGGGAGATCGTCGTGACGAGGACATTCGTGAACTAGGAGAAATCTCGGCAGGATGTTTCGACGAGATCATTATCCGCTGCGACAAGAACCTCCGCGGAAGGACTGCCGACGATATCATTCAGCTTTTGAAACAAGGCATTGAGAAAGTAAATCCCAATGTGCCCATTATGATCATCCCGGATGAGAATGAGGCGCTGGAATATGTCTACAAGAACCATAAGTCGGGGGCCCTATATACCATTATGTGCGATGTGGTGGCGGGAGCGTTGGAGAAGTTGAAGGAGTTGAAGGGGAGAGAGGGAAGGAAGGAATAGGTTCACGCAGAAGCGCTAAGGCGCAGAGCCAGGAGGAAATAAGGAATAACGAATTTGAAATAAAAAATTCTAATTGGTTTGCAAGCTGACCTGTACCAGCAACACTAAAGGAATATGAAGTCAATTTTATTGTTATTGAATCACTGCTTTGCAGTTTCTGGAATTGTGTTTCCAGAGGAGCAGCTTGTTCCGGTTCTTTCAGGAAAGTAATCTCAATTCCCAATATACTTATCCGGCACTATTCTAAAATTGCATCTTAAGGGAACTGATTTTCAATTGAAAGTTTGGGAACCATTGCTTAAAATTCCAATGGGGCAACTATCCACTTATGGTAAAATAGCAGAAGGCATACATAATCCAAAGGCATCAAGGGCCGTTGGGACTGCTATTGGAAATAACCCGGTTGCCTTTCTAATTCCTTGTCATAGGGTGAAATTGGCCTCCGGAAACTTTGGTAGTTATATGCGGGGTAATACAAGAAAAACAGGAATTATCGGTTGGGAAAATGCTTTTGTTGCTAATGGATGAAATTCGATTTTAAGAGTATAGAAAGCTTTAATTGAAAATCCGCTCTAAAACAAATGAGCGGATTTTTAATTGCTGAAAAATATAAAGTAAACTAAGCAAGAAACGGGTTTTATGCCATTTGCATGGCTGTCATCTTTGCATCTAATATTAAAATATAAACAGATGAAAAAAAATAAAAAAGGAATTTATCTCCACATGGTGCTATTAGCAAGCATTTGTACATTAACCACATTTGCTCAAGCACAAGAGAATGACTCAAAACGTCATACTGAAATAAACAACCAAATTGTGGTAAAGTGGTTAGACAATTTTTGGGGAGCCAACTATAATCCAGATATTATAGATGAACTGGCAGCTCCAGATATGATTTTACAATACTCGCTGCACAAGCCAAGAAAAGGGCAGGCTGATATTAAAGATTTTATGAAAACATTTCGTGATGCTTTTCCAGACCTGTCTCTTAAAGGAGCTTACCCGTTATTGGCAGATGGCGAGTTTGTAATTGCCCGATGGATTGGTGGTGGTACACATACAGGCAAAGCATTTAGTGATTGGCCCATTGGGAGTTTGCCTGCTGCAACAGGGCGTAAAATGTATTTTAGCGGAACAACTGTTTTTCGGGTTGTAAACGGTAAACTAGCTGAGGAGATAGGATTAGACGATGGATTAACGGCATTAACACAATTAAAACTTGTAGTGCCAGGTAAGTAAAACAAAACCAGAAAAGAGGCTGCCTGAATAGTTATGGGTAGCTTCTTTTTTTACTATAAACAAAATGCAAAATATTACATCAAAAATTGCTTCGGTCAATTGGCAAAACATTACCGAAGAAATGCACCATAAAGGATATGCCATTATTCAAAACCTATTGACTGACGATCAGTGCCAGGAATTAATTGACGGCTATAATGACACCACTGTATATCGAAAAACGGTGATAATGGAACGCTATCGTTTTGGGTTAGGCGAATATAAATATTTTAACTACCCATTGCCCAATCTTATTGAAAATATCCGTACAGACATTTATCCCAAATTAGCACCCATTGCGAATCTATGGTTCAAAGCTTTGAATATAGACAAAATATTTCCTGTTACACATCAGGAACTATTGCAACAATGCCATGAGATCAATCAACTAAAAGCAACGGTATTGATTTTAAAATATGGCAAAGGCGGGCACAATACGTTGCATCAGGATTTGTATGGCGATATATTTTTCCCGATACAAACTGTAATATTTCTAAACGAACCGGATGAAGATTACACAGGTGGTGAATTTGTACTAACTCAGCAAATACCAAGGGCGCAATCAAAAGCCATTGTAGTAAAACCAAAGAAAGGTGATATGCTGATATTTACAACCAACTTTAGGCCAATGAAAGGAACTAAGGGTTATTACCGGGTAAATATGAAACACGGTGTAAGTGAAATTCACAGTGGCGAAAGGCATACGTTGGGCATTATTTTTCATGACGCTTTAAGTTGATAGTATGATAAGGCATATGCTAATCAGTAACAGTGATGTAAGAAAAAACATTAAACAAAAGAAAATCTGCTTTGGTGGAAACAGTAAACTAAAAATATACGGAACACTCCGATGTAAATCTGGTAAAAGAATGAGGCAGGAGAACAGGGTTTTCTTTAGATCAGAAAACGAAGCCATTAAAAACGGCTTTCGGCCCTGCGGACATTGTTTGAAAACAGAATATAAAAAATGGATTTGTTCAGTAACGAAATAGACACTTCACAAAACTTATTACCGAAAGACGGTACAGTGAATTACTATGGTAAAATAATGTCTTGCCAGGAAGCAAACTATTATCTTGAAACTTTACTAAATACAATCGAATGTAAAAATGCTGAAGCTATTATCTACGGAAAGTTAATAATCACCAGACGTAAAGTTATCTGGCATGGAGATATGATTATGAATACAGCTATTCCAATACAACTAAACGGGCTTTGCCGTGGACAAATGAATTATTAGCATTAAAATTAATTGCAGAAGAAAAGACAAATGAAAACTTTAATTCCCGCTTACTAAACTTATACCACAATTGCGATGAAGGCATGACAATATCAAAGTAGATAATGGAAAAAACGAAGACGATAACGACTCAAACGGACAAAGTTCAACACCTTTCACTCAAACTTATTTTCACGGGACAAGGTCTGAATTAAATATTGGAGACCTAATGGAAGTTGGTTTTGTAAATTTGCAACTAAATGAATACTGATATATTCTTTCAGAAAATTAGGACTTACCACAACATCTCAGAACTGGCTGAAAAGGCTTGGGCTGAACTTCTACAATACAAAAAATATAAAAAAGGTGACAACTTTGTAGCTATTGGGCAACACCCTACAAAAGTTGCTTTCATAATAAATGGGCTTTTCTCACAAAATTTTATTACAGAAGTGGGGGATGTAATCATAAAATACTTTTTTCCTGAACAGAGAATGGCGGCTTCGTTGAGTGCAATGTTAGCCAACAAGCCGAGTATATTTTATATAGAAGCAATTGAAGACACTTCTGTTTTTGAGTATGACTTTTTTGAGTTCAAAAAATTATTTGACAATCATCCTGATATTGCACAGTTCTACATTAAATACAACGAATTACATTGGATTATTGAAAAAGAACCTTTGGAAATTCAAATGAGAACCGATACATCTGCCAAACTGTATGACGACTTTCTTAACAAATATCCAAGACTTTCAAAACGTCTTAAAAAACATCATATCGCTTCTTACTTAGGCATAACACCAACACAGTTGAGTAGAATATTTTTTGCTAACAAGTAAACTATTTTCCATTTTCTCAACATTTGTAAAGTTTTAGCCTAAAATGTTGCCACATCTTTGCATTATCAATTAACAATTTAAAAACGTTAAAAAGATGGCAACAAAACTTTTTATCAATTTACCAGTGAGAGAACTTGACAAATCTGTGTCTTTCTTCACCAATCTTGGGTACAGTTTCAACCCACAGTTTACGGACGAAAAAGCAACTTGTATGATTATCAGCGATAACATATTTGCAATGCTTTTGACAGAAACCTATTTTCAAACCTTTACAAAAAAGCAAATTTGTGATGCAAAAACATCAACCGAAGTGCTTATTGCCCTGGACGCCAATTCAAGAGAAGAAGTGCAACAAATGGTAGAAAAAGCAAAAGAATTAGGGGCATCAATTTATGCTGAACCACAAGACCACGGCTGGATGTACCAACATAGTTTTGCAGACTTGGACGGACACCAATGGGAACTTATTTATATGGACGAATCACAAATGCCTAGCCCTTAAACTTTAAAACAAAGAAAATGAAACATCAAATAATAAAGATCTTTGCCCTCATCATATTATTGGTTGCGCTAAGTAAAGTGAGTATTTCGCAAACATCTATTCCTTATGGCTCTAACAATGGAAAGTATCAAAAGGTAAACGGTGTCAATCTCTATTACGAAGAATACGGAAAAGGTACTCCGCTTTTATTGATACATGGGGGACTTAGTTCAATAAAGGATGTTGGGGTTATGATCCCTGAATTATCTAAAAAATTAAGGGTGATAGCAATAGATTGTCCAGGATATGGACGTTCAGAACAGGCTGATTCTTTAAGCTATCAGTTGATGGCAGATTATTTTTCAAAGATGATTGACTTACTGAAGCTTGACAGTGTTTATACTTTGGGGTATAGCGATGGTGGAAATGTTGCATTGTTACTGGCTGCGGATAGACCTGATAAGGTTAAAAAAGCGGTTGCATTTGCAGCAGTATCTAATACGTCGGGCTATTATCCTGAAGCCACAGCGGAACTAAATCAACTTAATCCTGAAACTGTTGAATCGTATTTCAAATGGTGGCTTGACCCACACCTGAAATTAACGCCTCAAAAAGACAAGTGGAAAAAATTTATAAAAGATTTCAGTAAGATGTGTGCAACACCTGTTATTGTACCCCCTCATAAACTAAACAAAATCAGTGCTAGTGTATTGATTATTCAAGGAGATAATGACATAGTAAAACCAGAGCATGCTTTGCAGTTGCATCGGGCAATTAAAGGGAGCCAGTTTTGTATAGTGCCTGCAGCTTCTCATTTCATACTATATGAAAAACCAGAACTTTTTAACCATTTAACAATTGAGTTTTTTAGTAAAGAACCGAAGCTATTTGACTTTACACAACTTGGTAAATAGCAAATAGAGTAAGTTATAATAAATTAAAACTTAAGATGGCAACATACGATAAAAAAATAACTGAATATATCAGTAGTTCAGCAGAATTTGCCCAGCCAATATTAGAGCATTGGCGACAGCTTATCCATAAACATTGTCCTGAAGTAGTCGAAGCAATAAAATGGGGTATTCCGCACTTTGATTACAAAGGCGACTTTATGTGTGTAATAGCTTCCTATAAAAGTCATTGCTCATTCACATTTATCAAAGCAGAAATTATGAAGGACCTACGACTCAAAGAAAGCAAGGCATTAAAACCTATTCAGCGGTTTATGGGTAAACTCACAAATCTATCCGACTTGCCGACTGAAAAGGAGTTCATATCATTCCTCAAAGAAGCAATGACATTAAATGAAAAAGGCATCAAAGTAGTTGCCGAAAAATCAGGCAAACCAAAAGTATATGCGACACCTGACTACTTTGAGAAAAGATTATCAAAACATACGAAAGCAAAAGAAATTTTTGAAAGCAAATCTAATTCATTCAGAAAGGAATACATCGTTTGGATTTCAGACGCTAAAACAAATGAGACAAGGCAGAAACGTATTGACGAAGCAATGGAATGGATAGCAGATGGCAAAAGCAGATTTTGGAAGAGTAAAAAGTAGAAAGAAGAACTGGATTTGACTGCGGTATTGTTAATCCATATGAGCAGCGAACAAGGAATAAGTATAATTACTTTTATTGACACAGGTAATTATCGGTTTTGTAAGTGGCTATAACGTCACAATTCAAGATCTAAGTGATCATTTTACTGATATTGCTTAATACACCTAACGTGGCAACAAAATATAGTATTACGGAAATGTTCGGGGCTAACCTTGCAGCAATTTTAGCTGATAAAATTGCCATAGCTTATCCAAACTTTGAATCAAAATTATTTATTAAAGGTGTTAAAAAGAACGTTGAGGGGCAGACGTATACCCAGCGTATTGCTACAATTGCAGAGCAGTTAAAGTTGTATCTGCCTGATGACTATGAAATTTCTCTTCCAATACTTTTAGCCATTTTGGGTGAAGAGAATCCTAAGGAAACAGGTATGTTTACCCATTACTATTGGCTAATGCCAGTTGGTAAATTTATTTCCAGCTACGGCCTTGAACATTTTGCACTATCAATTAAGGGTATAGAAGAAATTACAAAGAGAAATACCGGCGAATATGCAATAAGGCCTTTTATAAACAAATACCCAGTTGCAACTTTGAAAGTAATGACGAAATGGGCAAAGTCACCCAACTTTCACTTACGAAGATTAGCCAGCGAAGGGTTACGACCAAAATTACCCTGGGCGCCCAAGCTTGATAAGTTTATAAAAAAACCAGACCCCGTTTTCAATATACTCAAACTTTTAAAAGAGGACGAAGTGATGTTTGTTAAGAAATCAGTAGCAAATCATTTAACTGACTGGCTAAAAGTTAATAAAGATGCAGCTACAAATTTAATCGATAACTGGAGTTCAAGTTCAAATAAAAATACACAGTGGATAATTAAACGGGCAACAAGAAAATTTGTTTGAAAATGCATCGCAGCTAAATCAAAGAAATTGATATTAAAGCAGTCGTAGGTATAGAACAAACAATTATGTCCGTTCTATACGACAATTTGTGTAAACAAAATACAAATTTTCTATTGTAACAAAATACAAAAATGAAATCTATTATTACAGCAATAGTGCTATTGTTTTTTTGTACAAATACTTTCTCTCAAACCGATTCATCAATTAAAATAAATGGAAAAATGAAATTAAATGCAGGTATTGTCACAAATAAGCTGGCAGAAACTAAAACGTTTTATACTACTGTATTAGGCTTTGGGGTTACGTTTGAAAATGAATTCTATCTTTTAATGCACACCCCATCTAAAAGTGCAGAAATAAGCTTTCTGGTTCCAAATCATCCGAGTCAGCAGCCACTTTTTCAAAAACCTTTTACAGGGCAAGGTGTGTATATAACGATAGAGGTAGATGATGTAGATAAACTTTATACTGAAATTAAAGCTAAGGGTATTAAGATTAAAATTGACATCCGTAACGAAGCCTGGGGCGACAGGCACTTTGCAATACAAGATCCAAATGGGGTCGGAATAGATATTGTGAAGTACTCACAACCATAGCTTCAATTATTACAATTCTAAGCCTATTCCAAAGTGAAATAGGCTTCACAAGTAAATGAGTTAGTGCCAATATTAGACAGACTTCAGGAATTAAAACAAATATTATCTCACAAATGAAAAAACATTATTACATGGTGACTAAAATTAGTTTCTTCTCCCTAATTTTCGCCTATATAGGTTTAATAAGTTGTAAAACCAGCAAATTGAATCATACACCCACCCCAGAAACTGGGATGTTTAAGGTAGCAATACTTTATCCGAATGGGGTAGATAAAACCTTTGATATGGACTATTATGAAAAAAAGCACATGCCAATGGTAGCTGGATTTTTAGGAAAAAATTTAAAATTTTACGAAATTGATAAAGGCATAGCTGGCAGAACGCCAAACGATAAAGTGCCTTTTGTCGCTATAGGTTATTTTTATATTAATGATGTTGCTGAGTATAATAAAGCGATAGCACAAAACAGAGACGCAGTTGTCAGCGATTTTAAAAAGTATACCAATATCCAGCCTGTTATACAGATAAGTGAAATTAAACAGTTGGTATACAATAATACTAAATAAAGAATATAAGAGGGTATTGCGCTTTTGAAGTGAGGGCAGATGATGTGTTAGAGTTACTTTACAATTTTAAAGTTTACACATTGTCATATAGTGTTTTGGGGTAAACATTTTGGGTAATAATCCTGTAATAAATTGTCTAGAAATGAGAGCTCAATACTGAGAAGGCGGAAGTAAAGATATTGCTGAAGTAGTAAGGTTACTTGAAGAAAATAAACTTCCATATAAGGATGTACAAACTTCCAATGTTTCTTTTATCGTGGCAATGATTGCAATCAAATTATTGGTTGTATTGGAATTGAACATTATAAAGCAGATGGTTTATTACGTTCGTTTGCCGTCGCTGATAAATTCAAAAATAGTGGTATAGGTATCCAACTATTCAAAAGACTTATAGAATAGGCTAAACAGAATTAGAACAATTAAACAGCAGACTTGCAAAAGCAAGGGATTTGTTATTATCTGGCGACCTTGATGGAGCAGACTTCAAAGAAATCAAATCAGAAGCCGAGAGAAAAATAGCCTATTTAGATGGTAGAATTTTAGACTTAAATAAAGGCGCTACAAGTATCGCAGCCCTGCTGGACAAGGCTTTAAACGGCCTTACAAGGCTAGATATACTGTATGCATAAGCCGATACAAAACGAAAAAGGGAAATAATAGGCTCGATGTACCCCAAAAATTGACTTTTGATGGAATGAGTTATCAAACCTCCCGGCTCAACGAAGCCGTTGAGCTAAGATATAAGCTGGGAGAGAGTTTTATCGAAAATGAAAAAGGACAAATCAGCAAAAAAGCCGATTTGTCCTCGCTGGTTGACCCATAAGGATTCGAACCTTAAATGACTGAACCAAAATCAGTAGTGTTACCATTACACCATGGGTCAATCCGTTTCCGCCGCCTTTCGGTTTTGGGGTGCAAAAATAAGGAGAGAAGGGTTTTGGGCCAAATAAAAAGAGTCGGGAAAGTCCGGAAGTCGGAAAGTCCGAAAGACCTGTCCTAATCCTTGAAGAATGTCTAAAGTTTAGAACAGGTCTTTCGGACTTCCGGACTTCCTGTCTTTCGGACTTATTTCGGTCTTCCCGACTTTCGGACTATGCTTACTTTTTCATCTTATATAACTCCGTCCCCGCCAACAAGAAACACCCCAGGCCATAGTCCTCGAAATCCGGAGTACTATTATAACTCACAGGTTGCCCATCCTTTGGTTCCTTGCCGGTTCCCTGGACATAACCCAGTTTCCCATCTGGATGAACACACTCTTTCACCATTGCATTCCAGGCCTTTAGTATTACAGGTAGGTAGGTTTTTTTTTCGATGATATTGTTATTAATCCCCCAGGACATTCCGTAGATAAAAAGCGCCGTACCTGACAATTCCTTCCCGCCAAAATTCGTAGGATCGTGCAGGCTCACATTCCAATACCCATCCGGTCGCTGGATTGGGACCAGGGCGGCCAGCATATCCTTGAAATCCTGCAGGTATTCATCGTAGTGCGAATCTGTTTTGGGCAACGCCTCCAAGGTCTTCGCGAGTGCGGCAACAACCCATCCATTTCCACGACTCCAATAGCAATCCTCGCCATTCGGCTCCTTATAGGGTGGAACGAAATCCTTGTCTCTCCACCACAACCTGTCGGCTGCATTATAAAGTCCGTTTCCCCCATGCTTGTACTTAGCGAAGGCATACAACTCATACATCTTACGATAATAACTTGTGTCGTTATATACATTTCCCAGCTTTACAAAGACAGGCATCGCCATTTGTAGAGCATCGATCCAATTCCAATCGTCCACTTTGTCCGTTGCTTTCATGAGATCGATCGACTCTTTGATATCTTTTATTCTTTCCGGGTGCTGTTGATTGTCGTGGACATACAAATCGATGTAGGTCTGTCCGCAACATTGGTTATCGGCATTCCTCGTTCGCGTGCTACCACGCAATCCCCACTTGTGTTTCACGCCCCATTGTATGGCATAATCATAATATGCCTTCTGCTTGTCTACGGCATACAACGCCATCAATCCTTCGTAATAAACTGCTCTCGTCCAGATATTACTGGGTCGTTCTATATTAGTGAAGATCGCCTTACCCGCATCCGGCCACTTGTCCATGAAGTATTGATTGGCCAACCTAAGGGGCTTCAATATTTTTTTCTTTGATGGTATCTTCTGTGCATTGGAATCAACGGCAATGAGGATCGTTAGCAGGAGGAAAAGGGTTCTTATCATAAACTCTAATATTATTTGTGTAAACGGGAATTGGAAATCAGGAATCGGGAATCAGGAATCGAACGAAACAGACCCAATACTGGCTCAGTCAGGCTGCCATTCACTACTCACTACTCACCACTCACTGCCGAAGAAATTTCTTCAACTTCCCCGGCTTTATTTCTTTTAACGCCGCAATAACTATCTCCGCGTTCAGCTTAGCTCCTTCCCTATCAGTATGTGTATGATCTGCGGGGAAGAATGGCTTTACCTTGTCCACTCCGAGGGTTTCGTATTTCGTAGCTACCAGTTCATTTAAATCGATAAAATAGGCTTTCTCTTCGGATGCTACCTGTTGAGCCCACTTGGTATAACTATCAGTCGAGCGTTGTACTCGACCTTCCTTCCAGTTGTTTCGCGGAATAGGAGAACACACAATGGCGATCGCGCCCTTAGCCTGTGCCTCGCGGATATACCTTCTCATATACCAGCCGTAAGTATGTACAACCTCCTGCTTCTTCGTTATTGGATTATATATTTCCTTCGACTCTTCGCCAATGCCACTCATCGTGCCGCGTGCACGGGCTGTATCATCAAGTGGGCCGCTGTCATTGTGCCCGAACTGCATGATCACATAGTCGCCTTTCTTCATTGTCATTAGGATTTTATCCCATCGACCTTCGGTGATGAAGGTACGACTGCTCCTTCCGCCTAATGCGAGGTTGCGTATACCAATCTTCGAAGTGTCGAAATGATCTGCGACAAAACTACCCCAACCCCATTGTTGATTGCGGCCAGACCCATCACCGTTCCTCACCGTCGAGTCTCCAACGATATAAAACATAGGCTTCTCTCTTTGCGTAGCTACAAAGGAAGCAAACACCATCAAAGCGCAACATGTCAATGCATGTCGGACGAAGACAATATTTTTAGATTTATGTTTCATAAAATTCTATTTTTCTAAAACGTATTTGTTGAGCTCAATCGCAGGCATCCTACGTATTCCTTCCAGCACTGATGCTGCATTCTCCGTGGCGCCAGCCTTGTTCGTATGTGTGTGGTCGCCATAAAAAAGTTCTTTTACCTTTTCTGGACCCCATAAGTCGTACTTATCCGCACTGATGGCATTAAGATCGATGAAGTATGCACCCTCCTGGTCCGCAACTTCTTTGGCCCACTTCCCGAAATCATTGGTCGACCTTGGGACGCGTCCATCCTTCCATATATTCCTTGGAACCATCGATAATACGATTGGAGTGGCTCCCTTTGCTTTTGCACCGCGAACGAATTGCCGTATGTACCAACCATATGTGTGCACCGTTTCCTTTCTCCCATTGGCAAATTCCAATATCACGGTATCCTCCCCAGTCCCTTTTAGTGTGCCTCGGTTGCGGGCACTGGTATCGGGTCGACTTCCATCGTTATGACCAAACTGCATCATCACGAAGTCTCCCGGCTTCAACATAGCATGAAGCCTTTCCCATCGACTTTCATTGGTAAAACTGCGGGAACTCCTTCCTGCGATTGCCTGGTTTGAAACCTTAAGACGGGTGGTATCGAACAGGTCGACGATCATCGTGCCCCAACCCCATTGCTCTTTGTTGCTGTTTCGTACCGTCGAATCGCCGATAATATAAAGTGTGGGCCGGTTTTCCTGAATTAGGCCAAAGGCAAAGCATAGCGTGGCCAACCCCGCAATGAATAATATTCCTTTAACTCTTGATGTCACTGTATTCCAGTTTACCTACACGATCAATAATATTGTTACAGTTCATTTGACTACCGCCGCATTACTTGCGGGTCGAGCTTTCACCAACACGATCACTGGTTTCGGAGGCGCCTTCATTCCCTCGCCGATATAAAAACTAGTATGGGGCGGTTGGTTGTACGCCACATTCTGCCATGCGATGCTTAACCTGTATTGCGGGTCATGCATCAGGGTATAAAACTTATGCTCAGTAGGAATAGTGGTAGTGAAGATCCGGAGTTCCTTATTATCCGGAGTTGCATAGATCACCTCTTCGCGCCAATCGCCCCAGATATCCGCGGATAACACCGGATTAGCCTTAGTGCCATTATTGCTTTTGCAACCAAATTTAGAAGCATCCAGCATCCTGTTTGATTTACCCTGGAGGTAATCCCATTTATCTATGTTTGTTCCATTGAGAATTTCACTTAACACATCACCATCCCAGAGAATTCCCATGTTGCAAGCAGGTGTAGTCTCTGATATCTTGTTTCCTTTGCAATCAAACATACCAGTTATACCCGCTCCTGCTACCCAGCACTCAAAGCCTGGGTACCGGGGATCCACATCGAGTGCCAAGCCACGACCCGGCCCTTCGCCATCGGCACCTGCTTTGATCGACGGCTTCTTCCAAATCACTTCGCCGGTTTTCGCGTCGCGAAAATTTGCCCCTGCATCATCAAATCTTTCCTGTATATCGAATACCTCCAATCCAGGGCGCGAAGGATCGAGGTCGGAGACGTGTAACGCATCACCATGACCCAACCCCGTGGAGTATAATCCTTTTCCATTATCATCGATCGTCATGGCGCCAAACACGATCTCATCCTTTCCGTCACTATCTACATCTGCTATGCTCAGATTATGATTGCCCTGGCCACGGTACGGCCTGTTAGTAGATGGCTCATCGCTATCGAATGTCCAAAGGTGATTCAGCTTTCCATTACGGAAGTTCCATGCGGCCAGCACCGACCGCGTATAATATCCACGCGTCATGATCAGGCTGGGTGTCTTTCCGTCGAGATAGGCGATGCCCGCGAGGAATCGATCCATGCGGTTGCCGTATCCATCTCCCCACATTTCTTTCAATTGCTCCGTAGTTGGAGTAAGGACAGAGGGATAGCGAGGCGGTATATACTCTGTTGTCGCGAGCGCAGCGCCTGTGAAGCCATCGAACACTGTAAGAAATTCCGGGCCCGACAGTATATAGCCGCGTTCGTTTCTCCAATCCTTCGAAATATCGCCGATCACAGTCCCGCGCGAGTCCATCGAACCATCAGCGGTCTTCATCGCGATCTCTGCCTTGCCATCTCCGTCCAGGTCATAGACCATGAACTGGGTATAGTGTGCTCCTTCGCGAATGTTTTTTCCGAGATTGATCGTCCAGAGAAGTGTTCCATCCATTTTATATGCCTGGAATATCGGTGGATCCGTTGGACCGGCCTGGCTATTATCCCTTCCCCTACCCGTCTGATGCAGTATGACCTCGTACTGACCATCGCCATCGAGGTCGGCGACGCTGCCATCATTTGGAGAATAACCCTGGGGAGTTTTTAGCGCGATAGAAAAATATGAGTCGTTGCCTGATTTAAGCAGGAAAGAACTGCTGCGACCTGTTTCTTCCTTTCCTTTGATGACCCGTTTCACGAAATAGGAATATGCTGAAGCACTATCGCTCGTCTCATCTAGAAAGCTGGTGGTTTTCGTGATCGGCTTACTATTCAATTTGCCAATCTTGCTTCCTGCCTTTAGTTCACCCTCAGTCCTATAAAGATTGAAGGCCAGGTCGTCCGCCTCGGTACCCAACAGTCGCCAACTGACAAACACTTTTCCCTCGGCATTGCGCACAGCGACCACTCCTCTATCCAAATCTTCGAGTTGTCTTTGGGCATTTAATATTGTTGGCGAAAGGAACAACGATAAGCAGAAATACACCATCGATCGTGTCATTGTAAATAGTTTTAGGTAACCAGTTAGACGGCATTACCATGCACATACTTTCTCACCTTGCAAATTTGACCGCTGATCTTCATGATCGTTATGATTAATAATGATACCAGCCTGTTCTACGCCGTTTTCAATTTATCCGCGTAAATCATAACAATCGTGACAATCTGCGGGCTAATTGACCGCTGATCTTCATGATTGTTATGATTAATAATGATACCAGTCTGTTCTACGCCGTTTTCAATTTATCCGCGTAAATCATAACAATCATGACAATCTGCGGGCTAATTGACCGCTGATCCTCATGATCGTTATGATGAATAATGATACCAGCCTGTTCTACGCCGTTTTCAATTTATCCGCGTAAATCATAACAATCGTGACAATCTGCGGGCTAATTGACCGCTGATC
>JACMKU010000217.1 GCA_014379965.1 Chitinophagaceae bacterium | reverse complement strand
GTCATCTCCGATCACAATCTCGAAAGGGTAGGTACATAGCTGTGCAAGTATGCTGTCCATTGCCTGGCGCACATATTGCTCCTGGTTGTATCCCATCACACCTACGCTTATGATAAACGGACTACTCATATTTGAACAATAGTTTTCTGAAAATGGCAATCATTATCAGCAACTGGCAAAGAAACGCCGCCGCATACCCAATTGTTGCGCCAATCGTCCCGTATGCATTTACAAATAGTATGCTGAGCACCACGAAAAGACTACAGCTGATCAGCTCAACCGTGATATACGTCCTGGTCATCGCCTTGGCCACCAGTAGATAGCCTAGCACCCAGGTCGACATCTTTAGCAGGTCGCCCAACAATTGGTAAGCGAAGAACTGCTGCATTTCCTGGAACTCCTCGGTAAAAAGTATATTAATGATATAGTATCTAAATAGGAACAGTATCAGGGAGACCACGATTAAAAAAGGGATCAGTAGCTTGTAAACAGACATCACCTCAGTCCTGATTTCCTGGTTGTTTTTGAGACCTGCCAGTTTTGGCAGGTAGTAGACACTCAATGAAGTCGTGATCACGGTGAGGTAGATGTTCGAAATCCTGTTCATACTTTCCCACAAACCAGCGTTGTGTTTGCCTTCGCTATCGATGATGAAGTCCCTTACAAGCATCTGTGCAAGTGGAAGTGCTATCAGGCTCACGATGGCCATCTTGGAATAATTGGCTAGACCTCGCGCTGCGGTCTTACTGAATTTTCCAAAGAACATCTTCCAGGTGAACTTCGCCGTCTTGGAAATAAGCGCTAGCGTTACGATGAAAACAATCGACTGGTACGTCACAAGCGCGATCAAAGCTCCGTATACCCCGAATTGGTAAGAAAGTATAACAGTGAATATCAGTCCGACCACGCTGCCGGCGATGTTGATGATCACATATTTCTTGAATTCGCGAAAGCCATTTATGATAGCAATCAAAAGTTCATTCAGTGCATAGAGAATGATTGTTACTCCGAAAATGTAAAAGACTGCTTTGTACTGCGGGTCTTTGAGAATAGTGGTTGAAAAATAGCCAGCACCAAATATTAATACCAACCCGCAGAACACTGAAAGTGAAAATGTGATCCAGAAGCCGGTGGAGAGAAAAAGCGAATATTTTTTCACCGAATCACCGTACTGAGCCACATACTTCGTGATGCCATTCTTAATACCACCGGTGGAGATACTCAGGAGAAGCAGGCTGAAGCTGCTCAATTGGCCGAGTAGCGCCATGCCTTCGGGCTTCAGCTCTATGGCGACAACCTTTGCGCTGATCACACCGGTCATCATTCTCACAAGTGTGGCAATGGCGTTAAGCGATGATACCTTTACGAGGTCCGTCGCCATTATTTTTTTCAGCTTCAAAAGCATTTGCATTAGTCTTGATTTGTTGCGGCTTTTCAGGGGCTTGTCCCGGACCTGCTCTGATCATCAACTTCTTTTTTGAACGTGATCCGGGGATTGCCCCGGACCTCCTTCAGTTCATCAAATTCTTTTTTGAACGTGATCCGGGATCCTTCATATTACCATGATAGAGGCAAGCTGTTCAGTCGAACAGATCATTGAATTTATGGAAGACAGACGTCAAAGCTGGCTGCGAATGTCCAGCCTGGCCCATACGGGCGAGGAGAGGGACATAGTTTACGGATTAAGTAATTACACAACTTTCAGTTGAGCCTCCTGCAATGGTCTTATTGTCTCAAGGTTTTCTTTTCTAATCTCGGCTACAAGCGTCTGGCCTAATGAAGGCAGTGTGATCTTAACAGTATTGGTCCTGATCTCCACAACATTTCCTTCCCACATCATCAGAGGGCCATTGATGATCCTAACTCTGTCGTTTAAGTTTACCTGGCTCTTCTCTACACTCACATGATCATACTCACTCAGGAATTTCTTGATCGTGTCGATCTCCTCGTTGCGGATGATCGCCGGCCTATTAAGCCAGTATACAAAATTGATGACCCCGTCGGTCTGCTTGATGTTGATGTGCTCTCGTTCCGTCACGTAGACAAACACGTAGGAGGTGAATAGCGGCTCGTAGACCGTTTTCTTCCTGTCCGCCCATTGCTTTTGTACTTTGTTAAGCGGGCAGTAGACATCTACTTTCTTTTTCTCCAACAATTCCGCTACCTTCTTCTCCCACCTCGGGCGGGTGTAAAGTGCGTACCATTGTTTTTTTGCGATCGGGATCATGGTTTTAGTTTAACGTCCAGAAAAAATCAGGTTCGATAATTGGTTTCTCCGGAAAAGGCTTCGCCGCTCTCACTTACAGTCAAGGTCCGGTAAGGAGCAAATTCGGTAAAGAGACCATCCAAAAGCCTCACTATTTATTCTCTTGCTTCTTGTATGACTTCTTCACCTTCTTGCCCTTCTTGCCAGTACTGTCATGTATATAACCGTATCCATATCCATACCCGTACCCGTTCTTCGAAAATCCACGGGAGCGGATGCCATTAAAAATCATTCCTACGTTTATCAACTGGTTGATTGAATTCTCCTGTTCCAGCCTCTCGATGTATACCTTGGGAGTATACTTATGCTTCACCACATAAAGGGTAGCATGGCACAATGGCGACAACACATAAGCGTCCGACAACAGAGTACACGGTGCCGAGTCAATGATCACGTAATCAAAAATATCCTCCAGGTAGTCCAACAGTTCTTTCAATCTCTCATTCATCAAGAGTTCAGAAGGATTATCCGGAAGTGGACCCGATGGTAGAAAGAACAGGTTGTTATTAGCCACAGTGCGCTTGATGACTTCTTCGGGTTCACACTCGCCACGCAGGTAGTTACTGACGCCCTGCTTGTATTCAACATCCAGTTTATTGCTTAATGATGGGTTTGCAAGGTCGAGTTCAAGAAGGATCACCTTCTTTCCAGTCATTGCGAGGCTCAGTGAAAGATTAAGGGCTATAAAGCTTTTTCCTTCGCCGGATAGAGATGATGTGACCAACACTCTTTTCTTACCCGCGTGGCTTATTCCGAGATAAGCTAACGATGTCCGGATACGACGGAATTGCTCAGCAATGAATGTTCTCTTTCCTTCCTGTATTACTACCGCATCTTTCGACTTATCATACGCTACTTCACCAATGATAGGGAATGAGGTAAGACTTTCGATCTCGTGACGGAAGGATATCTTATTGTTGAACATGCCCTTCATTGCGATGAAGCCAACCGGCAAAGCAATAGAGAAGATCAGAGCCACCATATATATCATACTCGACTTCGGAGCTACTGGCACGTATGATGACTGCGCCCTGTCGATCACGCGGCTATCGTCTATATTAGTAATGATAGACAATGCGCTTGCTTCCTTCTTCTGGAGAAGGAATGAATAGATATTGCTCTTGATATTCTGTTCCCTGCTTATTTCAATAAGATCTTTTTCCTTCTGAGGAATCGTTCCCAACATTGAAGAGTAGGTGTTGTTGCTCGAATGTAGGTTCAGGCTGCTCGCTTGCAGGCTCGTACGCTGGTTCCGGATATTTTCCAGTACGCTTGGCTTCAACTTATTGATTTCGCCCTTTAAAGAAAGCGAAAGTGGGTTGTTCTCACCTGTTGTCTTCTTCAATTTCTCGTAAGCCAATTCTTTCTCCGTTATCTTATTGAGGAGCTCGGTAAGTGCAGGATCTTTGAGTCCCAGTGTCGACACCGAAACCGATGCGCCATTGTCACTCGCGTTAATATACTTTTCCACCTGGTCGAGGACCGAAAGCTGGATGTTTACTTCATTGAGTTTAGAGTCCGTTTCGCCTACACTCTTCAGGTATAATTCACCTTGTGTGCTGATGTCGACCGCTCCCTGTGATGATTTGTATGTCTTCGCCTTTTGTTCGATTTCCTTCAGTTCCGTTCCAACTACATCGAGTCTCTTCTGGATGAAATCCAGCGTCGCAGAAGCCAGCCTGGATTTGTCAGCCATAGAGGCCTTATCATAAACAACAAACAATTCATTTAAAACATCTTCGCTGCGTTCCGGCACCTCATCTTTCTGGCTAACAGATACGACAGTCGAGGTCTTACTGCCCATAACAGAAAGTTTGGAAGAGTAAGAACCCGCCGCACCGCGCACATTCTTCAATGTGAAATAGAGAGGGTTTTCTGCCTTCCTTGCGAAGCGCTTGTTACCAACAAATTTCAATTCCCCCCATGGACTCTTCACCGTCTGGTTGATGGGATATTTTGTAGAACCTATAGTTACAGAACTGTCTTTCTCTGAAAATGTGAATCCTACCTTATCGGCTTTCTTGAGCAACTCGGGATTAGCCGCCTCTATCACCACTGGTGAGGTCGTGTAGGCCTGGCCTGGCATCATATCACCCTCTTCGAAAAATGTAGCATAGAGATGAAGGTTTTTCACGACGTCTCTCATGAGGGACTTCGACTTCAATACTTCAACCTCATTTTCAATGATCTTCTTCCCGGAGAGCTGGTCAAGGTCTTCCATCATCTGGGCATCCTGGGTTCCCTTTGTTTCATCCTTGATCATGATCGATGCATTCGCCTCATACACTTTTGGTGTCATGCGCAGGTAGAACCATGCGCCGAAGAGGGAAATCCCCATCAGGACTACAAATACGGGCCAATAGGGCAAATATTTGAACATGATCTCCGCCAGGATCTTCTTTTCCGGCGGTTTTGGTGACTTAATTTTCTGATTACCAGGTTGCATATAGGGGGGTTTACGGCTTAGTCTTTATTTGTCAATTGTTGTATCGCGATGATGGCCAACGACAGACCACTGAAGACGATAGGTAGTACCTGGTTTGTCCTGCTCACACTCGCCACTTTAGCTTTAGTAGGTTCTACGTATACAATATCATTGGACTGCAAATAATAATAAGGGGAGTTGAATATCTCGTCTGAATTCAGGTTCACTCTCTTGATGACCTTCTGGTCTTTTTCTTCGCGGATGATCATTACATTCTGGCGTTTGCCATAGATAGTCAGATCACCGGCCAGGCCAATAGCCTCAAGCAATGACAGCTTCTCATTGGGAACCGTCACTACCGTGGGGTGGTTCACTTCACCAAGTACCGTCACCCGGAAGTTGACGAAACGAATCGTAACGATAGGATCGACCAGCAGTTTGCGATCGACGAGCGTTTTTACCATGCTTTCCTTTAGCTGGTTCTTTGTAAGACCCTCCGCTTTGATGTTACCGATGAGGGGAAACTGAATGAAGCCTTCGGAGTTGACAAGGTATCCAACGGGTGCGCCGGCAGCTCCGGTAGCACCGCCACCTGCGCTATTTGGGGTATTAAATATGGCAGTGGCATCGGGATTAAGACTGGAGACATTGATACTCAATATATCATTCTTCTGAATAAGTGATTCTGGGAAGGGAGTCGTTACAGGAATACCGCCATCCTTAACACTTGGGAAGTACACAACTTTCTTCGTATTGCCGCAAGATGAAACAATAAACAGGGTAAGGACCAGGGTCGACCCGATCAAGGTTCGTAACATTCCAGACTTCATAAACATAGTTTCTTCCTTCTTAGGTGGTAATACACGGTCACATCAAAAAAATTTCGGTTTTTTTCAGACGAGATTTTTTTGCACTAATCAGATCGTAATTAAATCAATCGTAAGATTGTTCAGAAGAATTGGAACGAGAGGTTAGGGTGGACTTCGATAGGAAGGACTGAATTGAGGCTCTAAAGTATAGTTTAATTGAAATACTATTGTGTTCTTTTTTGTTCAGAATGAAAATCCCTCTAAACAATTGCTGCCTTGTATCATACGGGCAAAGTGACGAACCTTTTGAAGCCCGTTTCCTTGATCAATTCAGCGAGCTGATCTGCCCTCGCGACGCTCTTTGTTCGCGAGCCTTTTTCAGTCACCAACTTGATGATGGTCGTATATTTCCGTGAGAAAGAATTGTAATAAGATGACTTGTCTGCATCACCTTCTCTACGCTTGACGAGCATTGATTTTTTTCTATTGATGAAGTCTTCCCAAAGATTGAATAATGTGTTTTTATCCTGTCCCGATACAGCCAGGAATGTTTTACCATGCCCTATATATTCTCTTCCTTCATCATAGTTACCCGTCAGCAATAATGCTTCACCAATGATCAATTCGAAATCAGGAAATGAAAATGGCGAATCTTCCCGGCTTGCAATGATTCCTGCATGATAACGTTTTGCTTCGGAAAGTATCTTATCTATCGATTCGTTTTTGACATTCGCGTAGTAAAGTTTCGCAGCTATCAATCTTCCAAGAATATGATCAGGACAATTGGGTGGCGGTTCGATTGTCGTGATTTCTGTCATATGCTCTATCAATTGTTCTTTGTTCTTCGTTAACCAATACCGAAATATTTGCATCGCATGAGCGAATATCTTTCCTTCCTCATTGCTCTTCGATCTAAGATAGTGACGCAGGCCGTCGCCGTAATAGCCATTCAATCGATCGATGTTGGCCAGCTTCTCATAGTAGTAAAATTGTCCCGTACTCGTCTTCGCTATTTCACGCTGAAACTTGTCGATCAATGTTGGATTTCTCTCGAGGAATATCATGGTCTGTTCTACCAATGGAAAAAAGGTCTTCTCCTCGTTGCCTACAACCTGCGTATGCTTGAAAAGAGCAACCATGTATCGGAGCACTTCTTCCTTGCTCACATTCGCTTCAGGATTTTCGTTTGAAGAGATCTCTTCTATTTCATGCATCGAGTTGAAACCGCAATACCTGGAAAGGATGGTAAGTGTAGAGGAGGAGGGGGGATAGTCGGCCCTGACCAGTCCGAAGAATCTCCTGAGTGTGTTTGCGTTTACTGTCTCGCCTGTCTTTTTGTAGATGTCTTCCACGAGTTGAATACAGTCTCTGGACGAAATGATCTTTCGTCCAAAACTATTCTCCAGTTCTTTTCGAAGGGATGCGAGGAAGTTCTGTTTCATATATAGCCGCGAGCCGAAGTAAGTAATAAAATCTATGTGAAAACCTATATACCTATGTACCTATGTGGTTCAAAAAAGATCTTTAAAGATGCCTCTATACTCGTTCATATTTTAGCTCGGTCACTTGTGAACCACATAGGCACATAGGTACATAGGTTTTCACATAGATTTTCTATAGCAATTAACGAGACGAGTCACGATCGGATAGACTACTGTAAATCTTCCTTCATTTTGTCCAGCACTCCCGTTTCGATCATCTTGCGAGCCACACCTATCATATTTCTGAACGCCTTGGCTTTGCTGATTCCATGGCCAATCACTACGGGCTTGGCCACTCCCAGTATCGGAGTGCCACCATAGTTCTCGAAATTGAATCGTTTGAAGTATTCGTCGTTTAGTCCTCGCTTTTCGCTAATGTCATAAATTGTTTCGGCGAATTTCAACAGTATGTTACCGGTAAATCCTTCGCAGACCATTACGTCAGCCTTGCCTGTGAGAATATCGCGGCCTTCAATGTTACCTATGAAATGGATGTGTTTATTTTCTTTGAGCAGGGGATACGTCGCTTGTGCGAGCAGGTTGCCTTTACCTTCTTCCTCACCTACATTGATCAATCCAACGGCCGGACGATCAATGCCAAGTATTAACTGTGCATATACCGAGCCCATCACGGCAAACTGGTTCAATTGCTCAGGTTTGCAGTCTGCATTCAGTCCAACATCCAGGAGAAGTCCCGTCCCGCCGTTTTCTTTCGGTATAATGGTAGAAATGGTGGGTCGAATTACTCCTTCGAGCGCCTTAATGGTAAAGAGAGTTCCAACGAGCATAGCACCGGTGTTGCCGGCGCTGATAAATGCATCGACCTTTCCTGATGCCAGCAGGCCGAAGCCAATCGCTATGGAAGATTGTTGTTTTTCCTTTAAGGCCTTCGTGGGGTGTTCGTGCATTCCGATCACCTGATCGGAATGTACGATCTTGATTGAGCCGGAAGAGTGGCCGCGTTCTTTAAAATGTTGCTCTATCGCGGGCTTATCGCCAACAAGGAGAAGGGTGTCGGCAGAGTGCCCTTCAGCAATGTATTCAATTACGCCGTTTACAGCTTCAAGTGGAGCGAAATCGCCGCCCATCATATCAATGGCTATGACCATCAGCTATATTAAAATAAAAATTCTAAATCCTAAAATTACTTTTTGTAATAATAGAACTTAGAACTGGTTTATGGCGTCTACTTACTTCTTGACAGGTGACTTTTCGGCAACCACCTTACCATTGTAGTAAAGTTTTCCTTCACTCACGTAGGCGCGATGACGTACATGGATTTCACCAGTGACACTGTCAGTAGTCAGTGTTGCACTCGTAGCCTTGTAATGTGTTCTGCGCTTTGCGCTTCTTTGCTGACTATGTCTGCGTTTGGGATTTGGCATGATCTAGATGTTGTGTATTCGTAAATGCTGTTTGTGTGTGAGTAGTGAGTGGTGAATGGTGAGTGGTTCACTTAAATTGAACCTTCTTTCCAACCACGACTACCCTCAACTCTTTTTATTTTTTATCGATAAAATTTTCGACTCTCCTTGTTCTTTAGTGAAGCCATTCACTACTCACTACTCACCACTCACTCCTCCAATACCCTTAAACTTCTCCAGCCCTTTCCATATCGGGTTTTCCTTGCTTTCCTTCTCACTGGCCGACATTTTCTTTAGTACATCCATTGCCGCTTTATTGCAATGGGGGCCATCCATCTTTTCGAAATTACATGAGCGCTGCATTGGTATGCTAAGGTTGATGAACTCATAGATCCATGCTGCAATATCAACATGACTCTCGCCGCTACTGATATAATATACATCCGGATCTTCCTCCTGGTTGTTCATCACCTCGGGATCTTCCACCATCTTCACCGTTATATTAAACTCATCCCACAATTCAAGGGGAAGATGATTATTACAACGGTCGCAGGTAACTTCAAGCGTGCCACCCATATCGAACTTGAGGAGCATAAAGCCCGACTTCCTGTCGAGGGTGAGCTTTACTTTTGCCTTGCAGTTATAAAAATCCTGCTGCTGGAATGCTTCAAAGAACCTATCAGCGATCTCATACTCATAGACATGGATTCCCGGTTTCAACCCAACAAACGCTATTTCAAACTCCCGGCGATGACCCATGGCGCTACTTTTTAGTCCGAAAATTCGGGAGGCAAAGGTAGGGGAATTTGCCGAAGATTTTTGACTGATTTTTGGATTATTTTCGTGCCTCGATTTTCATTAAGGCTCTGATCCTGAGTTCAAATTAAATTAGCACGTTTGCAAAAATTCCTGTCCCGATTGTTTCACCGGCTAATGAAAAGCTGGAGTTGGGTGCTACTCATCATCTCCTCAATCCTCGTCAAATGGGCTTCCTTGTACCCGGGCTGGGTGGAAAGATACTACACTTACGGTCTATATCCCCTGGTCTCAAAGTTCCAGCGTCACCTCTTTGGATGGATTCCATTCAGTATAGGAGACCTATTCTACCTGTTTCTTATCATGGTGATCCTATTTAGGGCCTTCCGCTTCTTCCGGTTGCTCTACCAGAAGAAGATCACCCGCAAGTATTTCGCCAAGGGCCTTCAACAAGCAATCTTCTTCGTTTTGTTTGTCTACGTGTCTTTCAACCTGTTATGGGGACTTAACTACAACCGGACCGGCATAGCCCCCCAACTGGGCCTGGAAGTAAAATCCTATTCTTTGGGCGAACTCGATACTCTCACCACCGTGCTACAATCCAGGCTCAACGCCTATGCGGTGCTGGTCACAGAGGATGGGCGGGACGCACTCGACAGGAAAAGCAGCCTCTTCACCCAAAGCGACTCGGCCTTCGACGTTGCCCGCCGGGATTTTCCTTTCCTGGCCTACCATCCAAAGTCCGTCAAACCCTCCCTCTTCAGCTACCTGGGCAATTATCTCGGCTTCCAGGGATATTATAATCCTTTCTCAGGCGAGGCCCAGGTCAACACCACTGTTCCCCGATTCCTTGAACCCTTCGTCACCACCCACGAGATCGCTCATCAATTGGGGTATGCTAAGGAGAACGAGGCCAATTTCGTAGCCTTCCTCGCCTGTCGTTCGTATCCATCGACAGAATTCAGGTATTCAATGTACTTCGACATGTATAACTATGCCATCGGTGAGCTGAGAAGGAGGGATACTGCGCTGGCAAGATCATTCCAACTAAAACTCCATCCGCAGGTAGTAAAAGATATCAGGGAATTCAGGGATTTCCATAAGAAATACAAGAATCCGATAGAACCCGTCATCACCTGGGGCTATGGACATTATCTAAAGGCCAACAACCAGCCGGCTGGAAAGCAGACGTATAATGAGGTGGTGGGGTGGTTGGTGGCGTATTATAGGAAGTTTGGAGTTGATGCGCTGTGAGAACGGTTGATTGGGTTGATTGGGTTGATTGAGTTGATTGGCTGCCCCAAACGGTAAGTAGTGGAGATTGCTTCGGCCTTTTGGAAGTATGAAATAATAGAAATTGAATTAGGCCTCGCAATAGACGACGATTCTGGAGGGGTCAACTTATTCAACCAAAGGAAATCCTCAAAACAAATTCTTCCACATCATACTCTCCACCGGCCTATCCGGCTGATCGCTATACTTCGCATTTTTCTTCTGGTTGTACTTCACTTCGATCTCGCCATCGACGGGGAAGTAGATCAATTGTCCAATGGGCATGCCGTGATAAACCTTGACTGGTTGCTTCACCGAGATCTCAAGTGTCCAATGACCACAGAAGCCGACATCGCCCTTGCCGGCAGTAGCATGAATGTCGATTCCGAGACGACCAGTGGATGATTTGCCTTCGAGAAACGGCACATGGGCGTGCGTTTCGGTGTATTCGAGTGTGACACCGAGGTAAAAAATATGTGGATAGAGGACGAAGCCCTCATCGGGGATGTCGAAATATTCTATTTCATTATGTTTCTTGGCATCGAGGATATGCTCCCGGTAGGTAGCCAGGTGCTTGCCAAGATGAACGTCGTAAGAATTGCTACCAAGACAATCGCGTTTGTATGGCCGCAGTTTAATGGTGCCTTTGTCTATTTCCTCCAGGATACGCGTATCGGATAAGATCATTTCTTTGTTTTTGATGCCATGTTAATTATTTCCCCGCAGGCGCTTTCAATTTATCTTTACCGCATGACCAGGATGGCGAGGCAAATCTAAAAGCTGCAATCTGAAATCCGCAAACTAAAATCGAATAATGCCGGTTTTTTTTCAACATCAAATTAACGATACCACTCGTCTCGGTATCTGGAAGATCGAAGAGACAGAATCTTTCTTCAAAGGGAATGTGCCATTGCACCGTGATGTCACCCATCCGCACAAACGACTGCAACATCTCGCAGGTCGCTTCCTTCTGCAATTTCTATTTCCCGACTTTCCATACGAATTGGTCCAGATCGCAGATACACGTAAGCCTTTTCTCGCCAACGACCAATACCATTTCTCCATCTCACACGGCGGCGATTATGCGGCCGCCATCGTGAGCCGCGACCAGCGAGTAGGGATCGATATCGAAGTGATAAGACCGCTCGTGGGACAACTGGTTCCCAAATTCCTTTCCGAGAATGAGGCGGCACAGATTGGCAATGAATCGCAACTCGAAAGGTCCACGCTAATGTGGAGCACCAAGGAGTGCGTGTTTAAGTGGTATGGTGAGGGCAGCGTGGATTTCAGGAAACATATTCAACTTCAAAAGATAACCCCCGACACGGTTGAAGTCTTCTTTACGAAGACGGATCAACAACTGCAGGTGCAATATCGGCAACTAGATCAGCTAATACTAGCTTGGGTGGTGGGGTAAGGGTTCACGGCATTGGTTTCTCGCAAAGACGCCAAGTTTCGCAAAGCCGCAAAGGACTTTTGATTTCCAAACTATTTTTTTCTTAGGAATATTAATAAAGAGAGGCTCGAGTGTAATGAATCTCTTTGCGTCTTTGCGAAACTTGGCGTCTTTGCGAGAAACAAATGAGGCTTTGCGTGAAACAACTCATTAGACGATATGCTCAATTCCTTCAGTCAGTGTTTGCCTTGATTATAGGGCAGGAATACTTTCGCCCCATTATTAATCATCAAAACACTTATCAATGAAAAAGTATTTGTTAATGACCATTTCTATGGCGACCGTGCTCGTCGCCTGTGGTCCCAAGATTTACAAGTCGGCCGAGTTTGACAACGCCCTCGGCAAACACAAGACAGTAGCGATCCTTCCCGCGGATGTAACCACTCAACTCCGCCCAAATGAAGCAAAGAAATTATCGGCCGAGCAGATCGCCGATATTTCTCAGAAGACAGGTTATGATATCCAGGACAAGATGTACAGCTGGTTCCTGAGAAGATCGGGAAAGTTTCAGTACACAGTCACTTTCCAGGACGTGAACAGGACGAATGCGCTGCTGAAGGAAGCGGGTATTTCATATAACGACCTCGCATCGAAAGATCGTGGTGAGATCGCTAAGATCCTCGGCGTTGACGCAGTATTGCAAAACAGGTCGAGAATGGAGAAGCCAATGTCTGAAGGTGCGGCCGTTGCAGTCGGTGTCATCTTCGGTGCATGGGGCAATACTAATAAGGTAGAGACAACGATCAACATACACGATGGTAAGTCTGCCAACTTGTTGTGGAAGTATGATTATGAGGCGTCGGGTTCTGTAGGTTCCTCAACGACGAAGTTGGTGGATGCGTTGATGAGGAATGCGGCGAAGAAGTTTCCTTATAGTGCGAAGTAAGGTTTCACTATTTGTTTCTCGCAAAGACGCATTGTTTCTCGCAAAGACGCAAAGTTTCGCAAAGACGCAAAGAATACCATTCAATTGAATTTTAAAAAGAATTGATTTGTAGCTTTCGTAGTAATCAATTTATGAAGGCTCGACCCCGTTTCTGATCTCTTTGCGACTTTGCGAAACTTTGCGTCTT
>JACMKU010000216.1 GCA_014379965.1 Chitinophagaceae bacterium | reverse complement strand
TATTGACTGAATAACAAGAGCCGTATGAAGGGAGACTTTCACGTACGGATCTGTGAGCGGCTGAAGCTGAAATGCTTTGGTCTACTCGACCATTATAAAATACCAGCACAGCAGCAAGCCCGTATGTTGCTTATCATATTTGAGTCACCCTACTCTTCGAACGTTGTACACTTCGTTGCAACACCTCCTCAATGTATTCTTCAGCACCCCGGCACCTGGAATCGAACCATCTAAACTATTCCTCCACAACGATTTGAATATTGGGTAGCCAAAAGAACAAAACTGATTCGAACTAAAAAGGCTTCAAGTCCAATGACTTAAAGCCTTTCCTAATTTCAGTGCCCGAGACTGGAATCGAACCAGCACATTCTTGCGAACGGCAGATTTTGAGTCTGCTGCGTCTACCAATTCCGCCACCCGGGCAGGGTGTTTTAGGGCTGCAATATTACACCTTTCTCCCTAATTGATGCCGTATACGATCCAGATATTTTTTCTGGAAATAATACTGCTTTACCTGCAGCAACTCTTTCTCGGAAGTAACACCCTCCTGATAATGCTCCACAATTTCCTTAACAGGCTCATAAATCTCGTGTTGTAGGTTATCAACTTCGATCTGCATTCGATTCAAACCCTCATCATCATACGCCTCCATCAACTGCTCATTCAACTCCATCACCCTCATCAGAAATGCCGGCGGCAGGTCGTACTTCTCTTCCTCTACTAACAGGCCCTTTTCTTTTAATACGTACCCAATCGTTTCGTCCTGGCTCTTGAAGACCTTATACGCCTGGTTCAACATTGCCGACTTCTCCAATGCCTCCGCCTGCGCACCAGGAGTATCATTGACAAAATAATCCGGATGGTGCTGCCTGCTCAGCGAAACATACCTGTTATGCAGCGTAGAAACATCCAATTTCAACTGTACCGGGATACCAAACAATTCAAAATAATTCATGGTTCACGTTTCTTGGATTCCTAATTGCTCGGTTTCTAGGTCGAATTACAGAGGCCACTCACTACTCACTTGCTTCGCTTCGCTAGCAATGACGACTCACCCCGCCTTTGCTACGCTACGGCGGGCAGGCGCTGACCACTGACCCCGCCTTCGCTACGCTACGGCGGGTAGGCACTGACCACTCACCACACACTCAAGCCTGCCTTCCGCGTAGTCCCGCAGATACTCATACTCCTTTGTCAATTCACCATCTTTGGCAATCGTAGCACGATCGATTATAGCGGATCCGCCTTTGAGCAGATCCTCGAGCACGAACTTAATTAACTGTTCTCCAAAGTACCTGCTTGCATCACGGGGTAGTTCGTTTGGAAGGTTGCCAACTGCCATGATATCGATCGACGAAGCAAGATAGGGAGCGGTTTTCTGTAATGTTTGCTTGTCAACTCCATAGATTGGGTCCTCGATGGTTTGGTCCCCGAGATTAATCGGCACAGAACCATTAGCATCATCGGTGATATCAGCGATGGTTTGAATGATAAACGTTTCCGAAGGAACATCCGCGGTCTCGAACAGGCGAGGAACGTCTTTGTCCCAATACACACCATTCATCAAGATATCCGTCTGCTCGGTGTAGGGCAGAAATCGGCACTGGTATTCCTGGGGACTATCATGGAAGTCTGCTCGCTTGTAAGTGCCATTTTTCTTGTGAGCATATAGATCTGCGCCTTTCAATTGTGTATATACCGGGTAAGAAAACCTCCTGCGCAGGTAGTCGTCTGGCTCCACCTCGTGAATGCCCATTAAATTCATGATCTCGAGGATACCGTGCGCAACTCTGCCAGATCCCGTCACCGCGATTTTCACATTGGGGAGTCGCAAGCCGAAATAAGTGTGGATGAGTTCGCGAAAGCTTCGCTGCTTGTATACCCGATCCATCTTGTACAAACCCGTTCTGTTTCCATATGCCATCATTCCGTTGTGTGCCCCGACAATTCCGGCGAAAAAGCCAAAACCGATGATTCGCTGCCCATCTTCGTGTTCAAGGCATTCGTAATCGATAAGCTTTATCCGCTTGTCCAGTATCGTACGAAGCAACGGTTGATTGTGGGGTTGCTTCTTCTTGGTATGCGAGAAAAAAAGATAGGTCTTGCCAGGAATGAGTTGTAATGGAGGAACTTCTTTAATGCCGAATAGTATATCGCAATCACTAAGGTCTTCGTTAAGTTCCACGCCTGCCATTTCATATTCGCGGTCGGAGAAACACCTGGCTGCAGAATGTTGAGCAATGATTTTAATTCCCGGCGAATTTTTTAGAATCCATTTACATTGGGCAGGTATCAATGCCACGCGGTTGTCTGCAGGCGTTTTTCCTTCCCTGATCAATCCGATTTTTGTCATACGGGCGAAGTTAGTCGATTGGTTGATTGAGCCCGCCCCGGACTTGATCCGGGGTTGATTGGGTGGCTGTAGCTCGTGAATTGTCCATAGCTAATTAAAAAGGTGATATTTTATACTTGGGGGCCCGGTAACTCACCCCTTGGAACTAAAGCTGCAGATAAAACGGCTTTAGCAATTCCAGAAAATCCGGCGTGTATTGTTGCTGTTCATCCTTTATAGCAATTTCATTTTCTATCTGTTTTTCTCCATTACCCTTGTGCGATCCTCTTATCATCACTCGGAAATAGTCGTGCTTGACGGATTGCCGTACACGAGTTTTTTGGATAATGGATAAATGATTTTTAAAGATGAGTGGTTCTATCTCTGAGATTCTCTTGTTTGGTAAGAGTAGGAAGAAATGGCCTGAGGGTGCAAGGTTTGTCTTAATGATGTAGAGTAGCTCTTCCAGGGATAGTCCACCATGATGCGCCAACGTTCTTTTCGAATCGGGAGATTGTAATTCATTCTCGTAGAATGGCGGATTGCTGATGATCGCATCATAATTGGTAGGGTAGTGGAACTCCTTCGCATCGCCAGTATAAACTTTTATTCTATCAGACCAGGGCGATGAAGCGCAATTGTCACGAGCCTGTGCTGCCGCATCACTATCCATTTCTATGGCATCGATTGTCGAATCCGAAAACTGTGCTGCCATCAGCGTCAACAACCCCGTTCCCGCCCCAACATCCAGCATCCTAATACTGCCTTTGGAATGTTCCAGCGTATTTGCAACCCATGCTCCAAACAAACAACCATCCGTCGTCACTTTCATGGCACACTTGTCCTGCCTGATTAGAAACTGTTTGAATTGAAAATAATCGTTCGGCATGATTAGAGTTAAGAGTTACGATGAGTCATTTTCCAATTGCCAATTGCCTATTGCCTATTGTCAATTGTCAATTGCCCATTGCCTATTGTTCATCCCATTCCGCGCGTGCCGACGAATTCACCGACAATTCTACAAAGTCACCCTGCTGAAATTTATAGTATCCGGTGATTGCGATCATCGCGGCATTGTCGGTGCAATATTCAAAGGCGGGTATATGCGTTTTCCATCCCTGCTTCTTTCCCGTCTCTTCAAGGGCGTTGCGCAGTCCACTATTGGCTGAAACGCCCCCTGCGATACAAACATTATTGATGCCTGTCTCTTTAGAGGCCTTCACTAGTTTGTTCATCAATATCGAAACGATCCGATGCTGTATGGACGCGCAGATGTCAGGAAGATTGTTCTTGATGAATGCATTTCTTTCCTCCTCCGTAGCATGGAATTCTGGCTTATAGATGTTACTCGTTCCGGCATTCTGAAGGAAATAAAGAATAGAAGTCTTCACTCCACTAAAGCTAAAATTGAGTGCAGGTATCTGAGGCTCGGGAAACTTGAAGCGATCGGGGTTACCCGATTTAGCATACCTGTCAATCAGGGGCCCGCCAGGGTAGGGTAGTCCAAGTAGCTTCGCTGATTTGTCGAAGGCTTCGCCTGCTGCATCGTCGATAGTCTCACCGATCACTTTCATTTTGATCGGCGATTCACACAATACGATCTGCGTATGTCCCCCGCTTACGGTAAGACAGAGAAAGGGGAAATCAGGCTTAGGGTCTTCGATGAGGTTGGCAAGTACATGGGCCTGCATATGATGAACAGCGATCAAGGGTTTATCCAGTGATAGGGCTAGCGATTTGGCAAATTGAGATCCCACAAGCAAGGAGCCGATCAATCCGGGAGATTGCGTAAACGCAATCGCGTCTACCTGGTCGATGGTGCATCCCGCCTCTTGCAAAGCCGCTTCTACTACTGGCACTATGTTTTGCATGTGCGCGCGGCTCGCCAGTTCGGGAACCACACCGCCGTACTTCTCATGCACTAGTTGGTTAGCGATAAAATTGGACAATATCTTACCATCGCGGCAAATGGAGGCGGCGGTTTCGTCACAAGAAGATTCTATGGCAAGGATGGAGGGCATGGGTGGATAGTTGACTAAGTTGATTGGGTTGATTGGGTTGATTGGGTTGATTGGTTGATTGGTTGATTGGGTTGAATGGTTGATTGAGTTGATTAAGTTGATTGAGTTGACTAGGCTTCGCCGTATATGGGAACGTGTCGGTCGAACTTAATCAACTTAATCAACTGAATCAACCTAGTCAACCAGACTATCTTATTTTGATCGAATAGCCTCCACCGGATCCATCCTCGCCGCCTTATACGCCGGTACAATTCCCGCGATGACTCCGACTGCTATGCAAATGAAAAAAGTCCAAATCACATTAGTGATCGATATATAAACGGGGAAGTCCAGTGCCCCACTCAGAATCATTGTTAATATGAACACAAGTGTTAGCCCAATCAATCCGCCGACGATACACAGGAAAGCGGATTCCAACAGGAATTCGCTCATGATCACCCTTCGCTTCGCGCCGAGTGCCTTCTTCAGCCCGATCTGCCCAGTTCGCTCGCGCACCGTGACGAACATGATGTTCGCCACACCGAACAATCCTACGATCAGGCTAATGCCACCGATGACAGCGCCACCAATGTTTAAGCCTACGAATGCATCGCTAATTGCCTCGCTGAAATCGTTAATATCATTCAGTGCGAAATCGGCTTCTTTCGTTGGACTCAGTTTATGAATCGCCCGCATTGTGCCAGTGAGGTCGTCCTTGAGTGCCTTACTTGTCAAATGATCCTGACCCTTGACCATGATGAATGGATCCGCGCGGCGTTCATCCATGATGTTGCGCGCAAACTTGTAGGCGATGATCATGCTCTCATCAAACTCCCATCCGCCGAGCATTTGTTTCCCTTGTTTCTTGATTACCCCGGTAATCAGCATTTTCTTACCTCGGCCGGATACTTCACGCCCGATCGCCAGCGATGCCTCACCGAATAGTTTTTCCGCTACTTCATGGCCCACGACTACCGCGTTGCTGCCGCTGCTGAATTCGGCGTCAGAAATGTATCGACCGTACATGATCTCGACGGGCTGGATGTTTTCAAAGTCCTCACTGATCCCATATATCTTAACATTCGAGAGAATGTTGCCGCCATATTCCAGGTTGTCCTGCGCCTCGATTTTGAAAGCAACATACTTCGCGCTCGTAGTTCGATCCTTGATCTGTCCCATCTCACTATATTTCGGAGAAGGCCGATTGACATATTTCCACCATGGATATTCTGGCCCACCGCCCCATTCCCACTTGTCGATATATATGGAATTGGAACCCATCGCCTTCACCTCGTTCTGGATATTACGTTCAAGGCTGTTGACAATAGTGAGTACACCGATGATACAGAAGATGCCGATTGTGATCCCAAATAAAGAAAGGAAGGTGCGCAGCTTGTTCTTCCACAATTCCTGTAGAGCCATTTTGAAGCTGCTGACGATGATCTCTATGGTTCGGCGGAACATAGGCGAAAGTACGAACTAACGAATGAAGACCGAAAGTCCGGAAG
>JACMKU010000215.1 GCA_014379965.1 Chitinophagaceae bacterium | reverse complement strand
TCTCCCCCGCTCCCCCTTCCAAATCCTCTGGGTCGATGGGGACACCGTAGCGTGCTGCGACTTTTGCCCAGATGTGGTCTGGAACTTGCAGGAAGAAGGCTCTGGTGGGGGTTTTGGGCGGGTGTTCGTATTTGACGGGTTTGATTTTGCCTTTGGGGTCAAAGGCATTTCGGGGCTGGTGGGGTTTGAAGCAGCCCCAATACATGGGTTGCCAGTTGTTGAGGGGGTCAAGGCCTGAGCACCACCAGCCACCGTGTTCGATGTGGCTGTAGTGCTTTCTGGCCCACCGCCATTGTGCGTCGGGGTGGACTCTGCAGGAGGCGGCGTTGATTTCGTACAGGAGGTATTGGTACGGGGTGTCGCCTGAGAGGGTTTGGATGTTAAGGGCGATGAGGTCGGGGTCTACGCCTGAAGCCAGCCATTCGGACAGGGGGGAGATGGGCGCGTTCACAGCACACCTCCGGTGTTGGTGGATGGTCGGGGCAGCCGGAAGCGGTTAGGCGGGGTTGAGGGGGCTTTTCGTAGGGGTAGGGGTGTTTCTCTGGTGTCAGCAAGGCTGCGGGCAATTCCCGTGCGTTTGGTTTGACGGCAATGCTTCCAGCACCTCAGATAAATTTCTCTCGTCACGTTTTATATTGGGCAGAATTTGAAATCAATCCTTAGCCTGTCTGACTCGGCTGCTGTAGTTAGTGACACTCCGTTAAACTACTCAAACTACTCAGGAGATTTTTAGGCGCTGAAAGCTATACAGGACAAAGGTTTCAAATTTACAACTTTTCCGAATACCCCCTAAACTTTTCCGAATACCCCCTAAACTTTTCCGAATACCCCCTAAGTGTTTAGGCGCTGAAACCATTGTCAGATAAGAAATTCAAGCAAAGTTACCAATTTTTTAGGTGTTTAGCGGTTTAAACACTCTGCTGCTCAAAAAGCTAAAAAGACCCCCTGAATTGGGAGTCTTTCCGCTGGATGCAAGATGCCTTTTGGTTGGCTAGTTACTCATTTAAGCCAAGGTGACGAATTATCTTGGTTTTCAGGCTGGGCTTGATGGTATGTGGATAGCAGCCGTTTTCAATCTGAGATAGCTGGGATGCTGAAATCCCCAGCTCTTTTGCCATTGTTCTCAGGCTTTCTCCCAGAGCTTTCCGAGCTTCTCTCACCCACTGACCAAAAGCTATGGGTTCGGTTAGGTTGGCTGCTGGCTGAGCTGACTTCCGCTTGCGGGCGGGTCTTTTTGGCGGTTGCGGTTGCTCTGGTTTTGGCTCTGGTTGTGGTGGGTGTTTGGGTAGCGCTTCTGGCTGGCGTAAAGTCCCGTTAAGTTGTAGCCAGGTTTCAAACCAGTGATTGGGCTTTTTAACTTGGCTGTTTGGATACGCCCAGTCAGGGACATCGGACTCGTAGTCAAAGAGGTAGGGGTATTCAAAATTTCCCAGTGTTTTCAGCCCTCGATCGAAGCTGCGCTTTAAATTCGAGGCAGTAACTCCGTTTCTCTTGGCTGTCTCTATGTCGTTCTTATACCCGATTCGCGTCAGCAGTGTTTCTATTTGATACCGACCGCTTTTGTGCTGTTGCAGGGCAAATAGGGCAAAATAAGCCAGTCTGAGAGCCATTTTTTCCTGGTAATAATCTAGTTTTAGCGCCTCGCTGGTAATGTAGCCAAATTCCCGCAAGTATTCGTGACCTGCAAATTTGTCAAACCATTTGCCAGGGCGATAAGTGATTTCAATATCGATCAAGGTGTTTTTTTCTTGATGAAACACCTCGGTAGTTTGAAAAATCTCCCAGAGATTGGAGTGTTCAATAGTAAATATTTTATTGCGTATCCGCCAAGCTTTAACGGAAACTTCTAATCGTTTTAGCAGATATCCATGATAGGCTAAGGCTCTTAGTTTTTCTTCTTTAGAAAGGTATCGGGCTGGCTGGCTATTGGCGTCTCGTTCGGCTTTTGGGATGTAGTGTTTCTTTTTGTTATTCTCACCAAAGTCAGCTAGGAGTTTAGATGCTGATACTGTAATTTGCTCTCTCCCGACTTCGGGCTTGCGGAAGGCAATCATTGCCAGTGCATAGTGCAGTTTGAGGGTTTCTTCTCCGAAGTTCTGGGCGATAATTTCCTTGGCTTGATAGGCAATTTCAGCAAAGTCTGTTAGGTCGAAACGATCGCGGATTTGCAATTCAACTCGACCTTTGGAAAAATCTTTGCGACCATTCAAACTGGTTTCGCTTATTTCCCAGAAATCCATACCAGTGACTCCAGCCGTATAGATTGTATCTGTGATTGCACTACTGGGGCATTCTTCGTAGAATTTTCTTTGGCAGAGGCGGGGTTCTGTAGATGACTTATGTGACCGTTGCGATTGCTTTGGCTCGGTGTTGGGGCTGTTGCTAAGGTTATTAGAGTCTACATTAACCTCTTGGCTTTGATTATCGCAGATTTTCTTGCCAGACATGGGGGCGATCTGTCTCCACCTGTTATGGTCGGTCCATCGTGCTTGTCAGGTTGATGGGCTTGCTAATTACAAAGCTTTCTCGCATTACGAAGTAAATCGCTCTTCTGTGGGGCCGTTGCGATCGCTCACCCAGTAGCGGCGGTGGCAGGGCTGGGGGTAAATGTCAGCGATCGCTATCAACTCTCCTCCGTCTTCGCGGTTTCTGAGTTCTTTTGCTTTTGCCAGTCTTTGATTGCCCTAATGACTACGTAAGCAGCGCCGTTGGCGGCAATTGGCGTACCGGTGATCAGTCCGTAGCCTTTGGGGTAGCAGCGGTATTGAGTGCCATCGGCTTTGTCTACCGTCCAGCCGTTGGTTACGGCTTCTTTCATTTGGGCGGGAGTCAGTGGCTTTTGCTGCCAGCCCGTGCCTTGAGGGACTTTCCTGCCGTCGAGCAAGCAGAGTTGCCAGTCTTGAGGAATCCGCGACAAGCCCTGGTACAGGCGGGTGCTTAGGTCGTTGTAGTGCATTTTGGCTCCTATTCCAAAGGGTAGAGGAAGCCGAATGTTGGAGCAGCAAATGTCTTAAATACTAGAAATTCTAAGACACGCCTATTGATTCAGTGCTTCTAATGGTTTAATATGGAAAAACCATCAAGGCAGCTTTAACAAGTCGGCCAGAGATGTACCATCATCAAAAGCTGGCTCTAACAAGTCGGCCAGAGATGTACCATCATCAAGAGTCGGCTCCAACAATTCGGCCGATAGATGTGATGTACCGCCATCAAGAGTCGGTTAAGTCCGGTCGATGGAAGTACAGTCAAGAGTCTGCCCGATCTGGCAGTTAACTCTAAGTCAGATGACAACTTCAGTAGGTCCGGTGGCTATTGCTGTCAAACAGCCGTCGGTGTTTAATGTCTGGGAAGAGTCCAGTTCAGAAAAAAATCAGAATGGGGATTCTAAGGTTGTTTTTCTGTACAACTGTATCTCTTCCACTGGTAGAATAGCCTCACTTGCGATTCCGACTAGGATTAGGGTGAGGCAAAATTTTTAGAGGGTCTGATAAAAGTATTTATCATTTAACTAGCATATAGCCGAGTATAACTTTGATCAAGTAAAGAATTGTTACGTTTTGGGTCAAAGTATTAGTGGCTATCATTATCCCGTCTAAGGCTAGCGATTGGAGCTTAGATTAAGTTAGGCGAATCATACTATTGACTGTAAAACGAGTTATTCTGGTATAATACAGGCGATACAATTATGCCTGCGGTAACTCCTTAGCTAGTAGAAAACAGGAATGTCAACGAAAGTAGAGGAAAATTTAGCGCTCGATAGTGGAATCCAGAAACGTCTCGGTCAGTTAATAGAGGCGTTGGTGGAGGATGAGCGCGTTGGTAGTTCTAGGGAACTAGGAAGGATTACAGGAGTTTCATTCAACACGCTGGTGAACTGGAGCGAGGGCAAAGCCGATCCCAGATTGCAAAAGTTAGTCCAGTTTGCCTATGCGATCGGTTGGTCTATGACAGAGTTGATGCAATATGCGGAAGGGGATGAAGATCCCTATGAGGCGATCACTCGTAAAAAAAAAGCACGACAGCAGAAATATCGGAAAGCATCTTAACAAGAGAAAAAGATCCATTTATTCAATATTTCAATGCTACGCTAACTGCCGAACAAATTCAGAAGCGCGACTTATTTTTACAGCGTATTAAAGCTGATTTATTACCGGATATAACATCCCGCAAAAGGCTTTATGTCTTGTTAATAGACAGCATGGCAGTTAAGGGTATTTCAGAATTAGATATCTTTGAAAAAATTTCCATTTCAGAGAAATTACTGTCGAAGATTCGGAATCTCGACATGGAATTTCAGTTCGGTCGTTCCTACTTAGAACAGTTAGCGCCATATCTTTTTCAAGTGGAGGATTGGGAAGAGTTAAGACCTGTTTTTAAGGTGCCATACATCTCTTATCAGGGGTGGGTTGATAATCTGATTGAAGATTTGCAATACAATCGATCGATATTATGCAGATCTACCTCTAGCTTACGAAATCTTTAATAAACCAGAAGTTGTACAGCACAGTTTCGATGTTGAAAGACGAAGGCCAATGGACAATGCTAAAGAGGGTGCATTGATCATGCGTAGATTACTAAGGTTTACGTGGATTTGAGTTTAAAAAATTCGAGTTGGAGGGAAGAGAAGGAGAAGGCGTTTGTGGTGTTCCAAACAATAATTCACGACTAATTCCTAGCTGTCCTAGTGAAATAACAACAGACATTGATAGATTAGTTTTTTCAGCAGCTTTAGCAATAGCTGTGCCATTTCGAGCTAGAGCGATGAACTCTCGAACTTTGAAGACAACGGGGTCATTGGGAGGCGTGTAACCTCGAAGGAT
>JACMKU010000214.1 GCA_014379965.1 Chitinophagaceae bacterium | reverse complement strand
GGTGGCTAGTATTTCGTGGCCATTTTCAAGTTTTACCCTGAACATGGCATTTGAAAGAGCCTCTATGATTGTACCATCTTGTTTAATAAGGGGTTGTTTCGACATATATTTTTGGGGCTGCAAAGATAGGCGGAATGAGGCTAAAAAAGAAAAAACCCCGATTATTTTTCGGGGTAGCCTGAAAAAAGGTTATGAGGATCAATTATTCCTGCGTAATGATGCTGATTCAGAGCTCCAAAGGCACCTTTGTCATGTCTAAATGGAGGTTCTGAAGCTGGTGAACGCCCAGCGGGAAGTTGAAATGCCTCCGGTCTTCTCTGTACCACATCTCGATATTGTTGAAATCGCCCTGGCGAGGCGTGACAAGTCGGAAGGCCCCCTTCAAATATTTCACTGCCCCATCCATTTCCTGCTTCTCAAAGCCCAGTTTGGTCAATTGGCTCTCGTCGAGCGGTACTGCGGTCATTTCATGCGGGCTATACCAAAATTCCTGTATGCCGTTATTGACCAGCGCCTGGTTTTCCTCCTGGCTAACCCTTACCACGGTTCCGTCTCTCTCTACGCCTTCGTCGCTTACCTTAACGATATCACCTTGTTTTAGTTCCCCGATTTTTAGCATAGCATCCGTTTTTTTGATAGTCGAATATAATGAAGTTTGAAAAGAAAAAAAGCGGGAGAGGGAAGAAGAAAGTGAGAAACAGGAACAGGAACAGAAACAGGAACAGGAACAGGAACAGGAACAGAGCGGGAGCGAGGGGTGAACCCCTCCCCCGCTCTGTTTCCCGCTCTAATATCACTCCGCCCAACTCATCACATAATCATTGTTCTCGATGCCCAAAGCTTCCCGGGTCAACATCAGCGGATGGAAGGTGTCTACCATCACTGCTAGTTCTTTCGTCTCCTTCGCTCCAAGACTTTTCTGTACTGCGCCCGGATGTGGTCCATGGGGAATCCCCGCAGGATGTAGCGTGATCATTCCGCGCGTTACGTTTTTACGGCTCATAAAATCCCCATCGACATAATATAGTACTTCATCGCTGTCGATGTTGCTATGGTTATAGGGTGCGGGGATTGCCTGTGGATGATAGTCGAATAAGCGAGGGCAGAATGAACAAACTACGAAATTGTGGGCCTCGAATGTCTGGTGCACAGGCGGCGGCTGGTGTACCCGCCCGGTGATGGGCTCGAAGTCATGAATCGAGAAGGCGAAGGGATAGCAGCAACCATCCCACCCAATCACGTCGAAAGGATGCGTACCGTAATGCAGGCCATATAACATTCCCTTCTTTTTTGCACGAATCAGGAAGTCACCCTTCTCGTCGAAGGTCAGTAGGTTCTGCGGTGTCCTGATGTCTCTTTCACAATAGGGCGAGTGCTCCAACAACTGGCCATTTTTACTTAGGTACCTTTTAGGATATCGGATTGGGCTGAAAGACTCGACGATGAACAGCCGGTTTTCTGAAGTGGCAAATTCAATCTGGTAGATCGTGCCACGAGGTATAACAAGGTAATCACCGTAACCAAATGCAAGGGAACCATATTGGGTTTTCAGTGTACCACTTCCTTCGTGTACGAAGATCATTTCATCCGCATCTGTGTTTTTATAAAAATACCCGGTCATGCTTTCCTGTGGAGCGGCAAGTACGAGGTGGCAATCATTGTTGACGAGTATGGGCTTCCGGCTTTGAAGAAAATCCTTTTCTGGTTTTACCTGGAAACCGTCGAAACTTCGGTGACGTAGCATTTTCTCTTCGGCAACGGTGGGCGCCACGCTCACCTGCGGCTCAGTCTTGATGATCTGTGTCGGGGGATACACATGATACATCAAAGAATAATCATTGGAAAAACCTTCGGTTGAGAAGAGTTGTTCCGAATACAATTCATCATTCGGTTTCCTGAATTGAGTGTGCCGCTTATGAGGAATATTGCCGAGCTTATGATAATGAGGCATGTGGTGTAAGATTGGAATAAAGGTACGTAATTGTGAGTGGTCAGTAGTCAGCGGTGAGTAGGCTAGTGGGAAGTAGCTAGTGGCTAGTAGGGTGGCCCTCTGTTAGAGTTGAAATCTTTACGCGCTCGTGGCATTTTAATATGAAAATCTATTCGTTCATACCTATTATTGCATCGTCCAACCCCACTAGCCACTAGCTACTTCCCACTAGCCAACATGATTCACTACTAACAAGCTTTCCGTATCTTTATTCCAACTCCCTCACCACATGAACTACACCTTAACTGCTGGCATATTCATGTTATTCTCCCTGACCACATTTGCGCAGGAGAATAGGGTCATAACCGTCAACCATCTTAAGGATGACATGAGCCACTTGACGGCAAGCGTGTTCCATTATCCTGGGTTCGTAGAAGGTCGTGTGATTTTTAAGGATAGTGTGACAGTTGATGCCAAGATGAACTACCACCGCCTTTACGGTCAGATCCTGTTTATCGGCGCGAAAAGAGATACACTCGCGCTGGCCAATCCCGAGACTTTTCACCGCGTGTTGATCGGTACAGATACATTTTATTTTTTCGATAAGGGCTTCCTGAGGCAGGTCACGCACTATCCAACGCACAACCTGGCGTTGAAGCAAACCATTAAGTATATCGGTAATGAGAAGCAGGGTCCGTACGGAAGTTATTCGGCGGTGTCATCGAGTAACTCCAACTCTACCGTAACTACAGACGACCAGATAACGCAGCGAATAGAGCTCAATGAGAATCTTGTGTACAAATTCAATAACATCTTCTATATCTCAGATGCATACAATAACTACTTCAGGGCATCCAAGAAGAATTTCTACAATCTCTTTTCAAAACACACATCCCAGATAAAAGAATACTTATCGATACATGAGGTCAGTTTCGACAAGCAGGTTGACCTTGTAGAACTACTCACTTATATCAAGAGCTTGTAACCCTCACTTTGATCGCAACATCAATTTTCCATGACGCAAATCGGATTGATATCAGATACACATGGTTTCCTCGACGAAGCCGTGTTCAATCATTTCTCATCTTGTAAAGAGGTCTGGCATGCTGGAGATTTTGGTGGAGGTGAGATCGCTGACCGATTGACACAGTGGGCAACTAAAGAGAAGAAGCAATTCAGAGGCGTCTATGGAAATATCGATGGCCAGGACATTCGATCAATCTATCCCGAGCAACTCGTTTTCCAGTGCGAAGATGTAAAGGTGATGATACGGCACATTGGCGGATCGCCACCCAAATACAACCCAGAGACGAGGAAGGAAATACAGTTGCACCAACCACGACTATTCATCAGCGGCCATTCCCACATATTAAAAGTTATATACGACCAGGCAATCAACTGCCTTCATATGAATCCCGGAGCGGCAGGTAATCAGGGTTGGCATAAGATGAGGACTCTCCTGCGTTTTGTTATTGATGGAGAGGAGATGAAAGGGTGTGAGGTGGTGGAGTTGGGAAGAAGATAGGTTGATTGGTTGCTTGGTTGCTTGGTTGCTTAGTTGCTTGGTTGCCTAGTTGCTTGGTTGTTCGGTAGAAAGGCTTAACATTCTAAGCAACTTTCCTGACTAAGCAACCAGGCAACCAAGCAACTAAACACCGAATTATCGTACCTTTCTCACACAAACCCTCAACCATGCATCGTCGCCAGCTCCTCAAACAATCCGCTCTTGCTGTTGCAGCTTTTTCTTTTAGTCGTGACCTGTTTGCCCGCGAGGCAGAAAGGTTTATTCCTGCAGCTGGATTTGCAGATTTTATCAAATTGAGTTCTAACGAGAATCCACATGGCCCTTCGCCCCTTGCAAGAAAGGCAATGATCGACGCGGTTAGTACGTCTAACCGGTATCCATGGGATGTGACTACAAAATTGAGAGAAAAAATAGCCAACCAATACCACCTGACTAAAGATCATGTGATAATAGGTGCGGGTTCTTCTGAGTTGCTCGGTGTAGTGTCGCTTATGGCGGCGTTACAAGGAGGAAAGGCTGTTGCACCGGATCCGACTTTCCGTTTGTGGATGGGCGCGGCACGGAAAACCGGCCTTCCCATCGATCTCGTTCCGCTGACTTCCGGAAAGATTACGGACCTGCAGCGAATGAAGGAGAAAATGGACTCGAATACGAAGATGGTCTACATCTGTAATCCAAACAACCCGACGGGGACAGTGTTGCCGGCGGCAGATCTGGAAAATTTCATAAAACAAGTTCCACCATTTTGTACCATTTTGCTCGACGAGGCGTATACGGAATTCAGTGATGAGCCTTCGATGGCAATGATGATAGATACGCATCCAAATCTCGTCGTCGCTAAAACATTTTCTAAAATATACGGAATGGCCGGGGCGCGAGTGGGATACGCACTCGCTCATCCCCAAACGATAAAGTTGTTGAACGATCTTCAGCCCTGGTCAAATGCGGGCGCGAGCGCAGTTGCGCTGGCCGGAGCGATCGCCTCTATGGAGGACAAGCAGTTCCTTGATTTTTGTAAGAAGGAAAATCAACGTGCCCGAGCTGTGTTCTATAAGGCACTCGACAAGGCAGGCATTCGCTATATTCCCTCGAATACAAGTTTCGTCTACTTCGATTCATCTACATACGGTAAAGACTTCAGGCAAGTGCTCGAAGCACAACAGATCGTCGGTGCCAGAACGTTTGAGGAAGGCACCAAGTGGCTCCGGCTGAGTGTTGGCACCTTTGGAGAAATGGAGAAAGTGGCCGCCGTTATCGGATAGTCGGAATTGGGAATCGGGAATCGGGAATTGGGAATCGGGAATTGGGAATCGGGAGAACCCGAACCGGTACAGAATTTCCGAGCACAAGCCCGATTCCCGATTACTAATTCCCGATTACTAATTCCCGATTACTAATTCCCGATTCCTAATTCCCGATTCCTAACGGTCAGGGTACTAAAACCAATGACTATTCCCGCCGACGGCTCTAAACGGCCAAGGTATCATTGCGAGGATAATTATGAGTGCAATCAGGTAAAAAATAACTGTATTGCGATGTTTTGCTTTATCACCGATCTGGCGCTTCGCCTGCGCTTTACCAATATGAATCAGGATAATTGCAATCAGCATGCCCGTGATATGTTCGATCGCAAAGAATCGGAAATAGGAATCTTTCATCACTGTGCTCATCCCGTTCTCTTCTATTAGTTTGTATCCTTTGGGGCCGAAGTACCATTGTACAAGTCCAACTAACAGCATAAGATCAGCAAAAATCATCAGGAATGTTCCCGTGCGCGCATCTGTTCGAATCCACGGCCGCTTGCCAGCGACACCGCTGTTGAAAATGGCGATAATAAGTAGTAAGAGAACGATCCATCTTCCAATGCTATGAAGATGCATTAGGAAATTGTACATATCGGCGTTCATAACATGTTGGTTTTGAAGTGAAGGAGATTAACCAAAACTACTACACCCCCCCGGCTCGATCAAATAATGTTTCTCGGTAGGTGTGCTAGTGGGGAGTGGCTAGTGAATAGTGAGTGGTCAATGGTGAGTAGTGAATGCTCCCCGATTTGCGTATAGGCAGTTCGGGGCGGACAGCCGTCGCGAATAACGTGAACCATTCACTACTCACCATTCACCGCTCACCGCTGACCACTCACTCCTTCCAGTCTGCTACAAATATATTCGTATCCCGTGTTCCCCCATTGTTGCGATTGCTACAGAACACGATCTTCTTCTTGTCGGGAGAGAACATAGGGAACGCATCAAATCCCTTGTCGCGGCTCACCTTGTGCAGGTTGGTACCATCCTCATTAATAGTATAAAGATTAAATGGGAATCCTCTTTTATATTCGTGATTGGAAGCAAATATGATTCTCTTGTTGTCGGGCATATATGCCGGCGCCCAGTTGGCCTGGCCAAATGTAGTCACCTGCCGCGCATTGCTTCCATCGGCATTGGCAACCCACACCTCCATGTTAGTCGGGGCAACAAGGTTTTCCGCTAGTAAGTCCTTATACTCTTTTATTTCCTCATCCGACTTAGGTCTTGACGCACGCCAGATGAGTTTCTTACCATCGGGGCTGAACCAGGCACCTCCATCATAACCAAGAAGGTTGGTTATCCTCTTCTCTTTGCCAGTACCAAGATCCATAATATAAAGATCGATATCGCCATCCTTGTCACTTGTGTATATCATCTTCTTTCCATCGGGGGAAAGAGTAGCTTCAGCATCATAGCCATTCGAATTTGTCAGTTGCTTCACAATTTTCCCGTTGCGATCCGCCATGAAAATGTCGTAGGAGTCATACAGTGGCCAAATGTACTTGTTGCCATACTTCTTCCTATCCGGTACTGGTGGACACTCATCACCACCAAGATGAGTAGATGCGTAGATTATGTACTTACCGTCCTTCGTGAAAAAAGGACAGGTGGTTCTGCCTTTACCTGTGCTGACCATTTTATATTCGAACTTCTCTCCTTTCTTCTGTGGTACTTTGCCGATGAAGATCTGGTCACAGTTCAAGCCCTCTTTTGAATGGGTTCGCTGGAATACCAACCATTTGCTGTCATAGCTCCAGTATGCTTCCGCATTGTCACCTCCGAAAGTTAGCTGCTGTACGTTCTTGAAATGCGTCTCTTCAGGATAAAGGATCGTATCCTCGAAATTGCCAAGTTTGTTATGGGATAGTGTCGCAGGAGACTGGATAGTTGAAGGCACCCGGAATGAAACCACCACGAGCAACATCAATATTACTATCGGAAATGATATAAGTTTTTTCATGTTTCAACGTTTTTACAGCGGCGGCAAAGGTATTTTTAGCAATGAAGACCTTTGTCAGAAAATTGTCATACAATACTTAGTTTTGCAAAAATGAATTCACGCAATCAGCCCGCCTTTAATCCATTTTCATTGACTACACTGGCGCTCTCCATCGTTGTCATATTCTTTTGTATCGGTTGTAATAACGATAATTCAAGCGCCTCCCCATTCGAATCCATCCTTGCGCAACAACCTTATGCCCTGGTATCGGACAGTATTCGTGATCAACCAAAGAATGACGAGCTTTATTTCCATAGGGCTGTATTGCTCAATAAAAATAATCTACCGGAGCCAGCTATGGCGGATTTTCAAAAAGCCTGGTCACTGAAGAAACAGGAGAGATATGCGTTCGGAATTACCACAATATGGTTGGATAAGAAACCCGACTCCGCCATCATCTTCCTGGAGGAAGCACTCAAAGAGCTACCTGAGAGTTACCTGCTCAAGATGAGCCTCGCACGTGCGTACGACAAACTCAATAACACACTCGCAGCACTACAGGCCGTGACGCAACTCCAAAATGAACATCCCGACAAACCCGAGGTACTCATCCTCCAGTCTGAGATATTGGAGAAGAAAGGTGATAGGAAGGGTGCACTTTCGGCCCTGGAGAAAGCCTACAGGATAGGACCAGTCAACTGGCAACAGGCGTTCAATCTTGCTTATAAATATGCGGAGAACAAAGACCCCAAGTGCCTTGAGCTTTGTGATTCTTTTATTAAGAAAGATTCTTTGAAATTATACGCCGATCCTTTCTATGTGAAAGGCATCTACTATACGAACATCCAGGATTGGGCAAACGCTCTCCGCTTTTTCGATGAAACAATTAAACGTGACTACAACTATCTTAATGCATACATAGAAAAAGGAAAGATCCTTCTCGACCGAAAGAAAACAGCAGAGGCATTTCAGACCTTCAGTCTGGCCAACCGTATCAAACCTGCCTTTCCCGACGCATGGTACTGGATCGGAGTCTGCCAGGAAGCCCTCGGTCAAAAAGAAGAGGCGAAACTGAGTTATGAAAAGGCTTATGGGTTGGATAAGAGTTTTGAGGAGGCGAGGGTGGCGGCGACGAGATTGGGCGGGAAAGTTGATTAAGTTGAGTGAGTTGACTAAGTTGATTAACAACACCAAATTCATAGCAATGCACCTACTCAACTCCGTCAACTCAACCAACTCATTCAACTAAAGCATTAACTTGCATCGCAAACTCCCAAAATGCCCCTAGTCGCTCCCTCACTTCTCGCCGCTGACTTCTTGCATCTAGACCGTGAATGTGCTATGGTAAATGAAAGCCAGGCCGACTGGCTTCACCTCGATATCATGGATGGCAGATTTGTTCCCAATATCAGTTTTGGTCCGATGATCGTGGAGTTTGTCAGAAAGGTTACGAAGAAACCATGTGACGTACACCTCATGATCCTGGATCCGGGCAATTATGCACAAGAATTCAAAAATGCGGGTGCGGACCATCTCTCCGTTCACATCGAAGCTTGCCCGCACCTCCACCGAAATATCGAACAGATAAAATCTATGGGAATGAAGGCGGGTGTCGCCATCAACCCTCACACCAGTCTCTCCGACCTTGGAGACATCCTGCACGAGATTGATATCGTGTGTGTGATGAGTGTCAACCCCGGCTTTGGTGGTCAGAAATTCATTCCGCATACATTGGAACGCATTAGACAATTACGAAAAATGATTGGCAAATTTCCCGTACAAATTGTAATCGACGGCGGCGTGACTCTCGAAAACGCGCCATCCATAGTGGCAGCGGGTGCGGATGTACTCGTGGCAGGAAACACGGTGTTCAGATCCTCCGATTCGAAGGCGGTAATTGGGCAGTTGAAGAGAAGTTGATTGCCAGCAAAGTTTAAAGGTTTAAAAGTTTAATAGTTTAATAGTTCCATAGAAATGTGCATGTACTATTGTAGGGTGCTAACCTTTAAACCATTAAACTCTTAAACCTTTAAACCTTCGCAGCAAATCCGGAAAAACTGTATCTTGACGACCATTCTCTTATGAAAATCTTCAAACCAAAAATTCTACTGACTGCATTCCTAGCCCTGCTTTCGCTCGCGTCCCTGTCTCAAAAAAAACCTTCTTATGTTTCGGGCTATGTGATCGATGAAAATGAAAGGCCCATTTCACAGGTTTCCGTTAATATTTTCGGCAGACCCACTGGCTTAACCACACACGACTCGGGATATTTCCGGTTGAAAGTACAGCCTGACAAGGCATTTGCCGTTGTATTTAGCTATACGGGTAGGCAATCTGAGCAGAAGAATTTTATTCTGAACGAGGGTGAAGAAGAAGTAGTCACTATCAGGCTCGATCGGGGAAGCAATGTATTGCAGGAGGTGATCGTTTCGGATCAACGTGACCGAACGGAGGTTGGCTTGATACGACCCAACCCCAAAACGAT
>JACMKU010000213.1 GCA_014379965.1 Chitinophagaceae bacterium | reverse complement strand
GCGGCGATACGAGATAGGGTTGAGGGTTAAGAATGACAAGGTGAGCGGATCAAATAAATTAAAATGAAACGTTATTCTATTGACTTTTGGCAGGAAGGAAAATTGAAATGCCACTGGCACATTTGTTGACGTGATTTGCCTGTCCTACCGAATCATTTAAGCGTGCATCATAAATAAACAGAGGCAATGAGAAAAATAGTTGTGTTGTCAATGATCTCCCTGGATGGTGTATTGCAAGCACCCGGGGGACCTAAGGAAGATAAATCCGGTGGTTTCAAATATGGCGGTTGGGTTGCGCCGTATAGTGACGAAGAGTATGATAAGGCGGTACAGAAAGAGCTGGCACACCCTTCCGACTATCTTCTAGGGAGGAAGACTTTTGAGCTTTGGGCTAACTATTGGCCCAAACATGGAGACATTTGGCCGGGTATCAATGAAGGCGCGAAGTATGTATTTTCAAAACGCATGAAGAAGTCGAGTACCATGGTTACCGGGTGGAAAAACTCGGTAGTAATAAGAAATGTGGCAGATATCAAAAAGCTAAAGAACTTACCTGCAGGCAAAGAAGGCTCTAAAGGCTCCGACATCCAGGTGTGGGGTAGCAGCAAGCTTATTCAACTGCTCCTTAAAAACGACCTTGTGGACGAACTCAAACTGAAAATTCACCCAATAACCTTAGGTAAGGGGAAGAAACTTTTTCAAAATGGAACGATTCCGGCAGCGTTTACATTGACAGAAAGTATCGTTACCTCAAGTGGAGTAATAATTGCCAGTTACAAACGAGCTGGAAAAGTTAAGACAGGTAATTTAGCTGTCTAAAATAAGCGGGCTCTCAATTCCCATCTATCTGTCAGCGTTTCAAATTCTTTTCATACACCTCTATCCACTCATCGGGCGTTATCTTGGATGCCAACTCACCAATAAGATCATACGGGATATCTTCCGGCTTCTTATATCGCAGGCAACTTTTTCCCATGTCAAGCTTTTTCACCGACGCCTTTGCATGCTCGGTGACAAACCATTTATGTAAAGAGGGTATTGCATAAATTCCCATATGATATACCGCGATGAAATTTTTTTGTGATGCAATTCCCATGAAAGGAAGAGGATCCTCTGGCTTGCAATGATAGCCTGCCGGATATAATGAATGTGGAACCGACCATCCCATCATTCCGTAACCAACACCTTCCTTAAACCCTTTAGGAAGATTCTTTTTAATTACTGCCCTCAATTTTTTCATCGCAGCCTGTCTTTCCTCAGGGATCTGGGAAATATAATCAGTGGCGTCTACAGCTTTATATTGCATAACAAAAGTTTTTTCTCCTGGTATAATAATTTCCTCTTTGATCCCATAGCTTAACTTATAAGCAATCTCCAAAGTAGGGGTGATTGGTTGCCCTCCTAGGATATTGTGAAATTAAAGAGAAGGCTCCCGTAAAGGAATATACGAAATCTCGTAAAATTCATAATCTCGGAATGCAAAATGAGAATGCAGTTCCATCTATTCTTTTGACCATGTCCATCCTTAAAACCCGGAACGTCAAGAGCATTATTAATTGATATTTAATAAGGTGTACGGGCACCGCAATGCTTATACTTTGCTAATTCTGCGTTATTCGATAAGGGTAAAGTAGTTGATAAGCGATTCAGTGGCACTCGAATGGATATTTGGCAGACTCGATCAGCAGGATGAATGACTCGACATATGTACAAGTTGGTTGGTTTGATGATGGGATGATCTCGTATGCGGGTTATCTCGTTAACGGAGAAAAACAGGGGAAATGGCGCTACTTTCATCACAATGGGCAAGTATCGGTTATTGAATTCTACGTGGATCCAGATTTGGAAGCCAATTCGGTTCTGAATTGCTAACTTGAAGTTGATGGACGAAAACAGTTCAAATCATGGCCAAGTTCCTGATCTACCTCATCACATTTGTTGTTTTTGGGTTTGAAATCCAAGCACAGGACAATTGCCCCACCCAAGCGATTTATCGCACGGATAGCCTTGGCACGTTGTCCAGCAAATTAAGGATTCCCATGTTCGTCCTCGTTAAAAAAGACAGCATTAAACTCAGCTTTGACATTGATGGAAAAAATGATCCCGCAATATTCAGAATACTAGAAAAGAAGTGTGAATGGAACCTAGACATGACGATTGGCTATACCGAATTCAATGTGGTTCTAATTGATAGCCAAGTATTAAAACCGGCCCGGATAATCATCCACAATAAAGAAAACAATGTTCGGTATATCGAAGTGCTCTACGAGGGGAAAGAAGAGAGGATTTTAACGATTCGTAGTCCATAGTAAGACCCTTCCAGATCAGGTATTTCTATGTTCACATAGATTTTTTGTTCCTAAGTCCTACCGTTTATTAGGGAGTACGCTCGCCAATTCCTCATTCTGCTTCACCCGCATCTTCACTATCTTCGTCACCAACCCCGCCGGCAGCGGATTCCCCGGCGTGAATTGTATCGTTCTCCCCGAAATCTTGTATCCCGCTAGCTCCTTCTTGAATTGGTTGATGATATCCAGATTAACCACAACAAGCGAACAATGATTGGTAAACGCCGCGAAATGCACCAAGGCCCCGTTGTTCTTGTAGGTCGGTATCTGGTAACTGATACACTCCTCCGCCTTCGGTGCCGCAAGCTTGATTGTCTTGCGGAGATCCCTTAGCATCTTTTGCATCGCCGGATCAACACTCGCGATATATTCATCCACCGTCGTAGGTTTTGAAATTGCCTTCGCCATCGTTCATTGTTTTTATGATTCAATTCGTTAATAGACCTCAAGCCTGGTCATACGCTTCCTTCAGTTTCTTGATGTCTATTTTCTTCATCGTCATCATCGCTTGCATAACCCGACTGGCTTTTTTCCTGTCTTTGTCTGACATCATCTCGCCTAAAACTGGAGGTACGATCTGCCAGGACACGCCGAACTTATCCGTCAACCATCCACATTGTTGCTGCTCTCCACCCTCCGAAAGCTTCTCCCAGTAATGATCGATCTCCTCTTGCGTAAAGCACTTCACATAGAAGGAAATCGCAGGAGTGAACGAAAACATCGGACCCGCATTCAGCGCAATAAACTCTTGCCCTTCAATCTCGAATTCCGCTGTCATCACCGTACCCGCCGGTGCCGGACCGCCTTCGCTATACCGGGCTACATTTCCCACTTTTGCATTCTTAAATATAGACGTGTAATGATTCATTGCCTCTTCGGCTTTTCCATCGAACCAGAGAAAAGGAGTGATTTTTTGCATATAGTTATGTTTTTAAAGTGAGTGGTCAATGGTGAGTGGTCAGTGGTGAGTGGTTAGTGGTTTCCCAGAGATCAGCCCTCAATTTTGTTTCCGCGCTTCACTATCCTGTTATTGTTGCTCTCTAACACAAACATACGCACCCAACTCATCCCACAAGATGGTCAAAAACGACCAATAGGGGGTAGAATACGACAGATCAAAAGGCTTGGAATTGAGTCCTCGCTCCCTCCTTTGCTTACGCTACGGTAGGAAGGCCCGCTCTGTTTCTCGCTCTGTTTTCTGCTCTGGGCTGCACTTTAGCTTGTTGCGCAAACGTTTTTGTAGTGTATGCTCTACACCCTTCGCGGGACATCTATGACCCCTGAATAGTGGATTGCTCTATTTTTTTGACCTCCCTTTTGGGCTTTCTTTGTGCTATCAATTAAGGGGAACGTTTTAAAAATATCCAACATAATTAGCAGAGATCCAATACCCCTGAAAAACCATTCGAACTTATACACCGGTTAGTCCACCGGGTGTCCAATTGAAAATGAAAACCTGCCCGGGCCATACGGGTATAACTTACTTAAGCAACCGTCCTCATTTTTATTGTCACCCTGTCGCCACCGAACGACAGGGTGTTCTTTTTGCATCAAACTGTGGATTTGAATACCTATAAACGCAGGTTTCAAGACCAATTCGCTCCCATATCCCCCATTTTAAGCATGAATTTGATAGCGGTTGTGTGATGGCACACTTTTTATAATATATGTATTGTTTTATTACTCACTTAAAACAGAAAACATGAAACAAATACCAACATTGAGCACATTCAAGAATTTCGTGGCTTTGCTAGTGCTCACTTTGATGCAAACACTGGCATTCGCACAAGACACCGCTTCGAGCAGTTCTTCATCAAGCCGATCAGTAACAACAACAACTACCACCACGTCTGACGACTGGTATACTCAACCATGGGTATGGGTAGTAGGTGGCGCCGTTTTGATTCTTTTGCTTGTTGCCCTGTTAAGAGGCAGCTCAAGCTCAAAGGCCGAAGCAAGCCGTACAGACACAGTGAAAGTTACTCGTAGTACTTCAACTGACACGGATGTTTAAGAGTTCAATAGTTTAATGGTTTAAGAGTTTAAGAGTTTAAAAGTTTCTATAGTTCGCATTTTCAAAATAAGATAGACAGTTCAATTTAAAGAACACTTAAACCATTAAACCAAATCGTTAATCCGTCTCTACATCATATACCGGCGTACCCCTGCAAAGGGGTATGCTTTTTTTTACCTTACCGAAAGCTGTAACGTCATCCACTAACTTTACTGGATGCAATACCGACCGCTCGGCAAGTCTTCCATCAAGATATCTGAAATCGGCTTCGGCTGTATGTCTCTTGGAAAAAACGAAGAGAACACAAGCTTACGCCTACTACATCGCGCAGTCGACCGAGGCATTAACTTCTTCGATACTGCGGACCTCTATGATAAAGGAGCAAATGAAACGACCCTCGGCAAGGCTTTTAGAAGTATGCGGAAAGACCTGGTATTGGCAACGAAGGTCGGTAACCAATGGCGCGATGATGGTTCGGGTTGGGATTGGAACCCGAACAAAGAATACATTCTAAAGACCGCTGAGGAAAGTCTTAAGCGACTGCAGACCGACTACATCGATCTCTATCAGCTGCATGGTGGAACCATCGAAGATCCCATTGATGAGACCGTCGAAGCCTTCGAACTCCTCAAGCAACAAGGTAAGATCCTACAATATGGTATCTCGTCCATAAGACCCAATGTTATTAAAGAATATGTGAAACGATCATTCATTGTCAGCGTGATGATGCAATACAGTCTTGCCGATCGCAGACCAGAGGAAGTATTCGACATGCTAGAAGGGAATGAAATTAGTATCCTTGCCCGGGGCGTGCTTGCCCAAGGCCTCCTGGTCGACAAGCCAGCAAAAGATTACCTGGCGCATAAGGCCGAATCGATTGTCAACATTCAGAAAAAACTCCAGGAATTGTCAAGCCCCGAACGAAGTACTTCACAGACTGCCATCCAATATGTTCTTTCAAACCCCAACGTCGCTTCAGCGGTAGTGGGTATTCGCACTATGGAACAACTCGAAGAAGTTACTTCAAACGCCCAGCGGTTGGAATTACAAGAATTGAATGCATTACGTGAAGCCATTACCCCAATTGTATATGAGCAGCACCGAACACATCATTGAACAAACGAAGAAGTGGATTTCCGATGTCGTCATCGGTTGTCAATTCTGTCCATTCGCCGCAAGGGAAATGCGGAACAACTCCATTCACTACGAGGTGAATGAGGCCAGCGACGCAAACGAGTGTCTCAATGCTTTTCTTGAAGAATGCGATCGTCTGGATAAAAACCCCGGTGTTGAAACCACACTTCTCATCCTTTCAAACGCTGTTAAGGGTTTTGAAGAATACCTCGACGTACTTCACTCCGCGGAAAAACTTCTCCGCAAACAAGGGTACGAAGGCGTTTACCAAATAGCAAGTTTTCATCCTGAGTATCGATTCGCAGATTCGGCAACAGAAGATCCGGCCGATTATACTAACAGATCACCTCACCCCATGCTTCAAATCTTGAGAGAAGAAAGTGTAGAGAAGGCGTTGAAGATGTATCCGAACCCCGAGCTGATACCGGAAAGAAATGTGGCATTTGCAAGAGAAAAGGGAATAGTTTTTATGAAGATGTTGAGAGAGAAGTGCATTTAGGAAGAAGACGGAAAGTCCGGAAGACCGGAAGTCCGAAAGACCATCAGGTGAGTCGGGAGTCGGGAGTCGATAGGCGGGAGTGAAGATTCGAAATTTTTGAAAGTCTTTCGGACTTTCGGACTTTCGGACTATCAGACGAGTGAAATAGTCACCGTAATAATACACCCCTTTCCCCGCGCCGTCTGAATATCGACCGTTCCGTTATAAAAGCTTACTCTTTCGAAGATGTTGGAGAGACCAATGCCACGATGGGTCTGTTTGGGATCGAACCCGATGCCATTGTCTTTGATGATCAATTGGACATCTTCGTGCTTGGTCTGGAGAAATATCTCGGCATTCTTTGCCTGGCTGTGCTTGAGTATGTTCTTTAGTTGCTCCTGGACGATTCGGAATAGAGTGATCTTTTTTCCCGTGGAAAGTAAGTCCAGCTCGAGATCGTGAGTAAACTTGATCTTTATCTTGTCGGTAATATGAATATCGTCAATCAGGTATTGAATGTTATCAGCTAATCCTTCTTCCTTAAGCTGGGGCACCACCAACTCACGCGATAGTTTGCGGATCTCTTCGATGGCCATCTTCACATACTCCACACTCTTGCCTTTGATTTGCTTCTGGTCCTTATTGATAGGAGTTAGCATATCTACAAACAATAGAGTAGTCGACAGTAACTGGTTCACATTATCATGTAGTTCGTGACCGATCCTCGTTCTTTCCATCTCTTGCACCCTAATTACCGTCTCGGATATCTCCTTTTGTCTCGCCAACTTTTCATCGGCTAGCTTATTCTCCAGCGCCTTTAAGTCCGAAATGTCGTGTAGGGATCCTATCATCTTTACGGGCAGTCCATTTTCGTAAATCACAAAGCCTTTATCCTGGATATGCTTGTATTCACCATCAGCACATTTGAATCTATATTCCTCCTGCCATGAATGCTGGTATGAATCTGTAGCCTCTTTTACCTTATCGCTTACCCGGTTGCGATCGTGAGGATGTATCCTGCGTAACCACCAGGACAAGCCGCGTGAATCGTCGGGCTGGTAGCCGATCATCTCCATCAATGTTTCATTCCTATACATCTTTCCAGTCTGCATGTCCCATTCCCAGATAGCATTCGTCACCGCCTGGTTTAATGTAAGAAGGCGCTCATTGGCCTGGCGCAACTCTGTCTCGACCTTCGATTTATCTGCAAGGGTAATTGAGTGGCCTCCTACTAGTTTCTTCCCTTCGGCGCCGTCGACTAAAAAAAGGTTGATATGTAATATATGGTTAGTACCGTCAGCCAGACTCAATCTCTCCATAAACTTTACCGGCTTGCCGGTCTCGAACACTGCGACGTGTTTTTCATATAGCGACTTGAAGAGGCTCGGTGGAACGAGATCAGCTACTTTCTGGTTGATTGATTTGTCTTCATCTATACCGAAGTGAGTAAAGAAAGCAATACTGGCGAAAACAAGTCTCGCGTTCTCATCGACAACCCAGGCAAGGTTGGGCGTTTGCTTCATAAAGGAATTGATGAAGGCCTCCTTCTCTGACAATTGGCCAGCCAACAATCTCTCGGTAGTAATATCGATGACATTAGAAACGGCGAATGCGCCACTGCCGACTTCGTCGAGGGGTAAGGGCTGTGAATTAAACAACATCCACCTGTGCTCGCCGTTCTTCAATTGTATCCTGAGCGTTTGTTTTTGAGCCTTGCCTGTCCTCATCGCCATCATGAATGGCGTATTCCGGAACCGTACTCGTTCGCCGGCCTCATCGAAGATCGACCACTGTGTCTCCCAGAGACTTTCCATGTTCTTTATTTCGTATAGTCTTTCTAGCGTTGCGCCAAACATGTCTGCTGTCTTGCGGTTAGCCGCGATAATCTCGCCATTCCTATCATGAAAAATCACACTAGTTAGTCCTTCTATGATGAGTTGATAGTGCCTAGCAGCGAGCTCGTTGAATTTCTTCAAACGATCTTCGTCGATAATCTTGTACCCAAGACAGAGATAAGTTTTTTTCGTGCAATTGGCTTGTTCCAATGCCGAGACCTGCCACTTCATCGGGTGATAATATCCATTCCGGATATATAGTTCCATGCTCTTATCGACACCCGGTTCCGCGTTTTGAATCAGTCTTTTGAATTCTGAGACGTGGACGGGATGAATCAGGTCGAAAAAATTCGTGGAAACCAGCCTTGGGTTATGCAAGTCGAAATGATTAATCATCGTCGCATTCAGGCAGGATATGATACCATCTTCATCGATCAGGGCTAGAAACAACACAGTCCTCCTTGTAGAGTTGCTGATGATGTTCTTCATTGCTGACCAACTTGATTTCATAGATACAGAGGGAATGAGATTATCGTCTGTTAATTATTTAATTCCTTTACGATACCGGGAATGAGTTCAAAATCATTCGTCTTATCAAGGAATAGTGCCGCACCTAATTTCCTGCATCGTTCCTGGTAATATTCTTCCGTATAATTCGACATCATTATCACCTTACAATTCGGAGAGGATTCGGTTATATGCTTCAGCAGCGTTATACCGTTCTTTCCTGGAAGGTTAATGTCGAGTAATATGAGGTCTGGATTTTTTGTGAGCATACCTGTCGCCTCGTCAATGCTATTTGCTGAATGAACAATGCTTGTCGTATCGGCCTCGTTGATCAGCGAGGTCATGCGGCTCACGAATCCTGTATTGTCGTCAACGATTAATATGGATAGTCTTCTCTTCTTCATAGTTAAAAATCTGGTTCAAAGGAAGCACATTACGCAGGAGAGGAAAATAGTTCGTACTACTATTGCCCTGTACTGAAATGAGCCAGCACCCTGTAGCGAATCAACTACATGGAACTACTTAGAAATGAATAAATTACTTGGGGGCTTTTTCCACGATTTCCTGGACGATCCTGCCGAGATCTTCGTCCGCGTTGTCCTTGCTTAGAAAGCCAATAGCTCCGGCACTGATGACTCGTGTTGCATATTGGTCCGCTGGATAGGTGCTGATGATAAGGACGGGTAAGTAAGGCTTAACTTCTTTGATTTTTTCGAGCGCTTGCAATCCACCACCACCGGGCATAGCGAGGTCAGAGATTATTATATCCCAATCTTTACTTAAAGCCTCTTTTAGCAAGGATTCGGTATCGTTTGCTTCTCCGAAAAAGGCCGAAGGAAAACCTTCAAGTAACAGCTGTTTTAACCTTTGCCTGACGATAGGGTGATCATCGGCAATAAGCATTTTGAACATATAAGCTGTAAGGATTGCTTTAAATGAACTCTTGTTCAACAATCAGTGTATGCAATGTACATTACTGATTTTAAAACCTATGTAGCACAGCGGGCTTAAGATGTGTAGTTTTTTTACTACAGCCAAAAACTCATATCAGGCTCTTTTCCAACGCATAGCGAGTGAGTTCCGCGTTCGTACGCATGTTCATTTTTTCCATTATCCGCGAGCGGTAGGTGCTCACGGTAGTGGCACTAAGGGATAGCTGTGAGGCAATATCAGACACCGCCTTTCCAGCGGCCAGTAACTTAAATACGTCGAATTCCCGATCGGAGAGATTTTCGTGGGGTAGGGCGGTGATGTCTTCCCCCAAGGCATTAGCCAGCTTCTCGGCGATAGTCGGGGTAATATATTTTTTACCAAGTTGCACGGTCTGTACCGCCTTGATGATGTCGTCGTGAATATTGTCCTTTCCCAGGTACCCCGATGCGCCAGCCTTCAATACACGTAATGCGTACTGATCTTCGGGATACATGCTCATAATGAGGACGGGAAGCTGTGGTGCAAGCTGCTTTATCTGCGTTAGCGCGTCCAATCCACTCCTCCCTGGCATGTTCATATCACAGATGACGATGTTCCACTCATTTTTAATCACTTCTGCGAGCAAGGTCTCCGCATCAGCTACCTCGCCGATCTTGGCGGATGGGTATTCTTCCAGTAGGATTTGCTTTAAGCCTTTGCGAACGACCGCGTGATCATCTGCTATTAAAATTTTAATCATACTAGTTCATTTTGTTTTGATGATCAGATCCATTCAATGGAACGGCAACCGAAACCGTCGTGCCCTGACCAGGTACGCCGGTGATCGTATATTCTCCGCCTAACATAATTGTACGTTCTTTCATTCCTAGTATTCCAAGCGTTTTCTTGGGGGCATTCACTTCATCGAAACCCAGCCCGTCGTCCTTAATCGTTAAAATTACTTTTTTATCATTTTTCTCAAGGTTTATCTTGACATTTTTTGCCTGTGCGTGCCTGGCTACATTTGTTAATGACTCCTGAAATATACGGAAGAGGCCGATCTTAATTTCGTCGCTTAGCTGTATCTCCTTCGGCGGACCCGTAAACTCTTTCAATATTCCCGATCTTTTCTCAAACTCTTCGAGGTGCCATTCCATCGCAGGTATTAGACCAAGGTCATCGAGCAGGCTGGGACGGAGTTCGGAAGAAATCCTCCTGACAGTCTTCACCGTTGTATCGATCATTGCTAGCAGCTCTACCATTTTTTCTTTTACTGCAGGAGACTGCGATTCGATTCTCTTGCTTAGCCAGGCGACATCCATCTTTAATACCGTGAGTTGTTGACCCAACTCATCGTGAATCTCTCGGGCTATATGTGTTCTTTCCTCTTCGCGAATATTCTGAAGGTGGTCAGTAAGCTTGCGTATTGATTCGTATGAAGTCTTCAGCTTTTCTTCTGCGGTATACTTTTCCGTGACGTCACTTGCCAGGATGAGACGCACAGGCCTGTCTTCATAATATATATCGTGCGTAGTAATGTCAACATAGATCACGCTGCCATCCTTTTTCTTATGACGCCATATTCCTGCATGTTGAATGCTCCTGAAGGCGAGATTGGTCGCCGCTTTAAATTTTTCGATGTCTTCAGATGGGCGCAGATCGTTCACTGACAATTGCAGAAACTCTTCCTTGGTATATCCATACTGTAGCAAGGCGGAGGTATTCACTTCAATAATATGATAGCCTGGCAGGCTCAGCATGAACATAGGCTGCGGATTGCTGAAGAAAAGCAGCTTGTATTTCTGTTCCGACAGCCTCATCTGTTTCTCACCTTCCTTACGCGCGGTAATGTCGATGCCATTACCTAACAGGCAGGGCTGGCCCTGGTAGTTGATCAATACGGCTTTGAAATAATATGGGATTTTCTTACCGGACTGTGTCAGGAAATGAGCCTCTGCATCATTCACTCCTTTCACAAATACACCGCCTATCCGTTCCGCGACATATTCGCGTTCCTCTTCAGGGAAGAATTCGGTAGGGTGCATATTGGCGATCTGCGAAGCGGAGAAGCCCGTTGCGAATTCGAATTGTTTATTCCATCGAAGAAACTTCCCGTTCGAGTCGAAGAAGTAGAATACCCCGGGAAGGCTATCGATCAACCTGTCGGAAAGTTTCCTTGCATCAACTATTTCCCGCTCCACGCGTTTTCTTTCGGTAACGTCGCGCATGAAAGCAAGGTAATTTCCATCAGGCAGCCTGCGCGCGTTAGTCTCTACAGCAACGCCTTCACCATTTTTCCTTCGAAGAATTCTTTCGATTCTGACCGACTCGCCAGCATTCAGTTGTTCATATGGAGTTGGCTTTTTATCTTCAGGAAATATGATGTCTGACGGGCGTAGCGTAAGCATCTCTTCCAGGGAATACCCGAGTAACTCAGCCGCTTTCTTATTTGCTTCAATGTACCTTCCGTCAGGGGTCAGCACCAGGATGGCATCTACGGCCTCTTCTACCAGTGTCCTGTATTTAAGTTCTTTTTCTTTTAACGCTAGCTCCGCACGCTTACGAGTGGTGACATCACGAACAAACACTGATATGCCATCCGGTGTCGGATAAATATGATTCTCCTGCCAGAGGTCCAATGGCTCGAAATAATCTGTGTTAATCAGCGGAACGCGTTGTTCCATCACATATAAGAAGGCATTATAAGTAGACGATCCCACCGCCTCGGGGAAGACGTCCCATACATTTATTCCTATCAGTGATTGCGGATCGTGCTGAATGATCTCTCCAGCCTTCTTATTGAGGTAAGTATATTTGAACTGGCGATCGAGGGCGATAAAGCCATCCGTGAGCCTGTCGAAAATTTGCGTCAACTCCCTGGTCTTCTCATCTACCTGTCTGGTAAGCTCGACGTTGAAGCTTTGAAGTTTTTCGGCCGTCTTCTTCTCTTCAGTGATATCCCTGACAAATCCTACAAATAGGCGAGCCTCCTTCACCAACACGGGTGAAATGCGTAAGGAGATGTCGAAAACCGTTCCATCCTTTCGCACAGCAGCCACCTCTACCGTTTTACCCAGTATGTTGTTTTCCCCCGTGCTGAGAAATCTTTGCATGCCTCGACGATGCCTTTCCCTGTATTCGACAGGTATGATGGTTTCCGTCAATTCTCTTCCAATTATTTCATTCGCTTTCCAGACAAACATTTTCTCGGCTTCAGGATTCCAACGCACAACGAGGCTCTTTTCATCAATGACGATCACGGCGTCCGGTGCGGCACGAAAGATCGCTGCAACCTCTTCCTCGCTGCTCGTCAACGCATCGCTTGACTTTTTTTGTATCATGTCCCTCTTGTTAAGAAGTCTGGCGCTATACCAGGTAATGATGACGAAGAGGATGATGAACGTGAGGGTATATATCGCTACTCCGAATTCCGAATTATAGATGCCTATCCAATCGCCATACAAACGCAATAGACCAAGAACAGTAGGTACTATAACGGCAGCGGGCAGTAGCAGCCTTGCAACAAGCCTACCGCTGAAGACACTGGTAAATTGCTTCATAAATCCCCTGGATGGTTGAGCAAGAAGCATAGCAATTGACAACATTTGGAAGGAGGCTGCAGTATAAACGGACATTAAACGGTACTTGAAAGTGCCATCGAGTGATTGAACCCTGTACAAGTAGCCAAGAATGGAAAACCATCCCAGTAAGGCTATGGTCATTGCAATCAGTTGGAAAGACACCAGTTTGATACGACTCTCCATTTTCATAAGGAATAAGGCTATTCCCGTTAAGACCAGGCAAATTGCAGAGATGGTCGCGATGCTGTTACGCGACCTGTCAGAAATATTTTGCTCAAACTCGTCTGTAAATAGCGTCCAGTCGATTTGCCAATCAATTGTCCCTGTAAGACCCGCTAGTTTCAAAATACCAACTATAGTGACAACAGATGCAAGTAAGTATGCAATAGTGTTTTTGCCAGGGGTGCGAATAGGGGCTGTCAGCAACAGAAACGAAATGGATGCGAAAAGAAAACAAATTGCCGTCACGGGATTCATAGCCGCCTGACCAGGGAGCAATCTACGCATGGGATCAATATCAAGTTGCCATCCCAATAGCACCATGATCGCAATCATAATGACACCGATTGCCAGGTACCTCGACCACCGAACCAACCTTTCCTGTAATGGTACGTCGGCTACTAGTTGCATAAATTTAGATTAATCGCGCGACGGGTGGTTAGATCCTTTCCCGCACATCTTGCCGACCACTTACTTACTAACCACGTTCTCGTGTTTTTCACATTATACATATCACAGATATTTTCATGCCGAACTTGGGCAACGAAAACAGGGAAGCCATTCGAGTTAGGATGCAAGTTGTGAGAAGATGGTCCTGGTAAACGAAGCAAGACCGTCTGCTGCTTCATATGAGGTTAGGGGATAAGGGTTTATATATAGAGAAGGTATGGAAAAAAAGCACTGCCGCCAAAAAAGGCAGGATGAAATTTCAAACACAAAAGCAGATGTAAGCACTTACTCTTAGAAAAGTGATTATTGATAAGAATATTTAAGGTCCTTAGTGATTCGGATGGAGTCTAATAGTCTATAAAGTTTAAGAGTTCATTACACTCTGACTTTCGTTTTTTGAACCACATCGGCACATAGATATATAGGTTGTCACATAGAGAAAGGAAATAAATCTATGTGTTAGCCTATGTATCTATGTGCCGATGTGGTTCAAATAGCTTCCCTATGGTACTGTCGCGAGTTTGTAGAATTCGGAGTTTAGCGATGCATCAATTGCCGACAAACCTTCAGAAGATGGTTCATCAGAAGGAAAGTCGACGTATGAATTATTCTTTTCCAGTAGTTGCATGTATTTAAAGCTACCTCCACCCTGCCACCCTACTTCTTCAGATATTCCACCCTGCTCACCGCCGATCACCTTCTTCAATCTCTCGGCGGCTACATGCCTTACGTAATCCAATTGGTCGATTCCGATGTAGCGCCTGTTCATCTTGTGAGCTACAGCCGCTGTAGTGCCGCTTCCAAGAAAGAAGTCCATGACCAGGTCATGATCATTTGTAGACAGGGAAAGAATACGTTTAAGTAATTTCTCCGGCTTAGGAGTAGCGAACACCAATTCGCCGAAGAGTTTTGTTATCTCCCTTCGGGAAACCTGGTTGTGCCCTACTTCATCAAACGTCCAGATGCTTCTCGCCACCATTCCTTGTTGCACTTCACTGAGGAATTGTTTGATCTGTGGCTTACTGCTTCCCTTCACTCCAAACCAAATGCGGTTATCAGCAAGCCGCTTCATATAATTCTCTTCCGCCGTTTGCCAACAACTACCTTTCGGCGGATGAACGATCTTTCCCGATGGCGTTTTGATGGGGTAGTCATATTCTTTAGAATAAGTCTTGACGGAGAAGCCACCGGGTTTCCATGGTCCCCTCGGATCGTCATCTAAATTGGCATAACGTCGATCCATCGCTGCCGACCTGGGAAGTAGATGCGGACTGAAAGCTAATTTGTTTCGGGCGAAGACAAGGATATGGTCATGAGTGTCACTGAACCATTTGGCGTCGTTAGCAGGTGAGTATTTCTTTTGCCAGATGAAATTGATGACGAAGTTCTCCCTGCCGAAGATCTCATCACAGAGAACCTTGAGATAGTGACTTTCTTTATCATCGATGTTTATCCATAGCGTACCGTCTTCAGTGAGGAAGTCCCTTGCGATGAGTAACCTGCTACGCATGAAATGGAGCCAGGCGGCATGTTCAAAAGCATCGTGGTAATTGAATGCAGTCTTTCCAGTGTTATAGGGAGGATCGATATAGATGAGTTTCACCTTGCCCTGATAAATACCGATCAAACTTTGGAGTACGGGCAGGTTATCTCCTTTAATGATGAGGTTATCATCCTTGCTAAAGTCCATCACACTCTCAAATCCTGTGGAAGTATGAAATTCGAACCCCGTGAATGCTTTCCTGGTGAATTCCGGTTGTTGCTTTAGCTGTTGTTCTTCCTTCATTGGCCATGTCAACACCACCTCTGGCTTCTCTTCTCCGTTGCTGTTGATGGGGATGTCTTTCATTCCAGGAAGGTTTAGAAATAGTACCGCAAAATAAGTAAGTTAAACAAAAGCGGGCTTGGGGTAATTTAATTCATCTCTATCTTCATCTTATGCCGACTACAATAGCGGAACGACTGATCGACTTTTACTTAAACTTGCAACCGCCCTCGAATCTGCCGAAGGGGGTGGAGACATTGCATCCACAGAAAAACGAAGATGTTCGATCCATTATCAGAACGTTCTTCTCCAAGTACTACGATGATAATAATCCCAGGAGGATGCTGATCGGCATTAACCCGGGCAGGTTCGGGGCCGGGATCACCGGAATTAATTTTACCGGGCCTCGGCAGCTCAGGGACGATTGTGGGATCGATAACCCATTTGGAAACAGTTCCGAGCTGTCGGCGGAATTTATCTACGAAGTGATACAGAAGTACGGAGGGTCTGACAAGTTCTATTCAAAGTTCTATGTCTCCGCGGTGAGCCCGCTTGGATATATCAAGGATGGAATCAACCTAAATTATTATGACGATAAGGAACTTCAGCAATCGGTGGTGCCTTATGCAACGGCTTGCCTGAAAGAGCAACTATCATTTGGTTTCGATACGGATCGCTGCATATGCATTGGCGGCGCGAAGAACTTCACATTCCTCTCTCGCCTTAATAGCGAGAATGGATTCTTCCGCGAGATCGTCCCGGTCCCCCACCCGAGGTTCATTCTCCAATACAAACGCAAGCAGAAGGACCAGTTCGTGGACCAATATCTTTCTGCGCTCCTTTGAAAAACTGGTCTACTGGATTTTTTGGGAGAACTATTTCCAACTGCTATCTTTGGCTCTCAATTTTCCCAGTATGAAGATCATTGCCGTCAATCCCTGTTTCTAAGGGCCGTTCGAATGTCTCTTTATGATTAAGAGCACAAGTTCCTATTTCTCTTTTATTACCATTAACTATTCGTATGTCACAAGAGTCAATGACTTCATCAAGACCATCTATCATTTCACTAATAAAAAAATCGCTGCGGGGAGGAGATCATGATTATACCACTGGTAGCATTCGCCAGGCGATACTTCTCCTCGCGATACCGATGATCCTCGAGTTAAGCCTTGAGAGCGTGTTTGCCGTAGTTGATATCTATTTCGTAGGACATCTTCCCAATAGTCGTAATGCGATTGCCACTGTAGGGTTGACTGAGCTGGTGATCACCATAGTCTATTCCTTCGCCATTGGCTTGAGTACTGCGGCCACTGCGGTAGTCGCGCGACGCATCGGCGAGAAGAACCCGGACGGTGCGGCACATGCGGGGATGCAATCATTATTGATAGCCTTAATTGCCTCGATTGTGTTCGGTGTGCTGGGAGTCATTTTCGCACCTGAAATCCTGTCGCTAATGGGTGCTACACCGGAAGTCGTTCGGGAAGGCGTCGCATTCACCCGTATCATGCTGGGCGGAAGCATCGTGATCATTATGTTGTTTCTTATAAATGGCATCTTCCGTGGCGCCGGCGACGCATCGATGGCGATGCGGAGTCTCTGGATCGCCAGCCTTTTGAATATAATCCTTTGCCCGCTTCTTATATACGGTTATGGTCCCTTTCCGGAATTAGGATTGAAAGGTGCGGCCATAGCCACGACAATCGGGCGTGGAATTGGGGTGGTTTATCAATGCTATCATCTATTCAAAGGCAAGCGCATCATCAAGGTCCGGCGCATACACTTCAATTGGGACAATAAGATTATTAAAACTTTGGTCGAAGTTGGGTGGCCTGCCACTCTCCAGTTTGTGATTCAATCAGGCAGTTGGATCTTCATGGGAAGACTGGTGGCCGAAACGGGAAACATGGACGCTGTTGCGGGATACCAGGTAGCGATACGAAACATCGTCTTCTTCATCTTGCCGGCGTGGGGACTTAGCAATGCCGCCGCAACACTGGTAGGACAGAATCTCGGCGCAGGTCAGCCGGAAAGAGCTGAGCGAAGTGCTTTGTTGACCACAAAGTACAATGCCATTTTTATGTCGGCCGTGATGCTAGTGTTCATTTTCTTCTCCTCACCAATAATGGGAATATTCACCAATGAACCCGAGGTGCACCGATACGGGGTATTAGCACTTCAAATAATTGGTTCAGGTTTTATCTTCTATGGCATTGGAATGGTTATGATACAGTCACTAAATGGGGCGGGTGATACGCGTACACCGACATTGCTTAATTTCTTCGGATTTTGGGTCTTCCAGATACCCTTGGCCTACCTACTTGCAAAGGGCCTGGACTATGGACCCGTGGGCGCATTCGTTGCGATTCCAATTGCGGAAACAATGATTGCGATCGCTGCATTTATTGTTTTCAAGAGAGGAAAGTGGAAGAAAATAAAAGTCTGATTACACTTGCGTGTTTAATATTTATTACGGGTGTCGAACAGGCACCCGTTTTTTATTGCTCAAATACCCATGAAAATTTATGGGTAGTAGTTTTTCCCGTAAGTAAATTTTGTACTGACCGTAATTATTCGCATCTCGATGAGAAACAAATCTTTATTACTTGCATTTAGAGAAAGTGGGTACTACTTTTATCCCTGATCGCGTTTGTGATTTTGAAACCGTAACCTTTTGAGAAAATACATAGTATACATAACCGTATCCGGCCTTGCATTTCTTAGCAGCGGATTTTCTGCCGTCAACGAGCAGGAAGGCAACGGGATATCTCCCCTGGTGATGGATCCCGCTCTGATGGTAAAGGCGCAAGCTTCGCTACTTTATGAATCACTTAATTTAGAAGAACAAGGAATGTCGCGATCGGCATTCGAGTATGCATATAGAGGATACCTCGACCTGTTGGATAAAGACCAACTCAATCGCCCTGGCATTCTTACCATCTGCGATCTAAGTCAATCTTCCCGCAGAAAACGTTTATATATATTAGACCTTCTTGAAAACAAGATACTGTTGAATACGTTTGTGGCACATGGCCGCAATTCAGGAGGTGAATTTGCAACAAGATTTTCTAACAGGCTCTCTTCACTCCAAACCAGCTTGGGATTCTATGTAACCGGCGCTACATACCGTGGTGAGCACGGGCTCTCATTGAGGATGCAAGGTAAAGAACCTGGTATCAATGATAAAGCGTACCGACGCGCGATAGTATTACATGGTGCCGCCTACATAGGCCAGGGTTTCATTGGTCGCAGCTTCGGTTGCCCCGCAGTACCAAGGGAAGAGAGCGCGCTTATCATCAACTTAATTAAATATGGCACATGCCTATTCATATACCATCCTGAGAAAAGGTATTTAGGTGCTTCGAGAATACTCAACGATTGATTGGACACAAACAAGGATGGATGATACAAAGGCTCAACTCACAAGGTTGGGCTTTTTGTTTTAAAAGAACTTCCTTACTGTTTCTTCGATGATGGTGTATCCCATCCAACTCATCACACCTACCACCAGCCAGCCAGCTATCTGCATCCATATTGGATGTCGATAATCTTTCATGATCCTCTTCTTAGTGGCAGCTATTAAGATTACCGATAAAGCAATGGGGAGAATGAGCCCGTTAACCGCGCCAGCAAAGAGTTGCAACTCGGTTGGTTTTCCTATCGCGACAAACACGCAAGTGGTCGCGATGATGAAGAGGGATATGCATACTCGTTCATATTTCACGAACAGTGGATGAAAAGTCTTGAAGAAGGAAACAGAAGTGTAGGAGGCACCGACAACAGAGGAGATAGCCGCACTCCAGAGTACTACTCCGAAGATTCGAAGCCCTATCTCACCTGCGGCAAAATGAAACACAGTAGAGGCCTCGTTGCCCTTTGTCAACACAGCGCCCTGCGAGAGCACACCAGCAGCAGCGAGGAATAGGATGAACCGCATGATGGTGGAGATAGTAATCCCGCTAATTGCACTCCTATCCACCTGCCGCAACTGATCCTTGCCCTTTATACCCGCATCGATCAGGCGATGCGCCCCTGAGAATGTGAGATAACCTCCAACCGTTCCGCCTACAATGGTCACGATGGCTATCATGCTAATGCTTTCAGGGAGGATGGTGTTCTCGACTGCCTTTCCTAAAGGGGGACGTGCAGCGAATGCTATGAAGAGTGTAAGAAGGATCTTCATCGTTCCAAGAGTTTTTGTAAATCCGTCGAGCATCTTTCCGATCTCCCGAATCCAAAATAGTAGGAGGGCCACCACTCCGCTGATTATCGCACCCTGCTGAAAAGAGAGGCCCGTAAGTATGTTCACTCCCTGTCCGCAGCCGGCTATATTACCAATATTGAATGCGAAACCTCCCAGGACTACCAGCAGGGAAACAAAATAACCGAGCCCAGGCAATAAGGCATTGGATACATCCTGCGCCCTCATTTCGCTCACTGCAAGGATGCGCCATGTATTTAGCTGCGCTCCGATATCAATCAGTACAGATACTAGAATGACAAAACCAAAACTCGTCATTAACTGCTGAGTAAAAATTGTTGTCTGCGCAAGGAAGCCCGGACCAATGGAGGAGTTGGCCATCAGGAAAGCCGCACCGAGTCCGGCGCCACCAAAAATTCTAAACCTGGATGGCTTTGATATCAATGTTAGCCTGTTTCAAGTGATCGTAAATGTTTCTTGCCAGCAGTGAAGCTTTCTCGCCATCACCATGTATACAAATCGTATCGGCAAGCACCGGAATTTCCTTACGCGATGAAGAGGTGACTATTTTTTTATTGATTATGTCGGTGATCTGGAGAATAGCCTCATCTGGATCAATGATCAACGCATCTGCGTTGGATCGAGGTATCAGCTTGCCCTCGTCATCGTACCTACGATCTGCAAATACCTCGTTGGCCGTGTGCAAACCCAAAGAAGAAGCCTCACTAATGGAGAAACTTCCGCTTAGCCCATACAGAATTAACTTGTGATCGAAATCCAAGACTGCCTGTGCAATCACGTTCGCAAGTTTTGGTTGGCGTGCAGACATATTATACAATGCGCCGTGAGGCTTGACGTGGTTAGCAGGCGTCTCGAAGTGATCGGCAATCTCCTTGATGATGATTAACTGTTGCTCCACCAATTCATACACCTCATTCAAAGGCAGTTCGAATTCACTCCTTCCGAAGTTTGCCTTATCGAGGAAAGAAACATGGGCGCCAATAGCTACATTATGCTTTATCGCCAACTCAATCGTATTCCAGATGGAGACTTCGTCACCCGCGTGATAGCCGCAGGCGATATTTGCCGAAGAGATGAACGGCATGATGAGTTCTTCGTTGCCGATTCCTTCGCCCATGTCACAATTGAGGTCAATGGTTAACATGTATCAGTTGTTCCAGTTTGAATTTACAAGCAGTTTGAAGTTGCAATAGATGTTGCTGCTGTTTGACGAGCAGGTCATGTGCCGTATCCAGGTCTGTAAAACGGAAGATGAAAAGATCACCTGGCTTCATTTGTGCAAGCCGGCTGTGATGTACTGAGATGACATGCGCTACCCTGGGATAACCGCCTGTAGTCTGGTGATCGGCCATCAACACGATCAACTGTCCGTCTGGCAACAACTGAACGGTTCCGAAGCTAACCGCGGACGAAACCACTTCTTCCTGCGTATGTGTTGATAATTGTTCGCTCTTCAACCGGTATCCCATGCGATCGGAATGGTTGCTGATGAGGAACGCCCTGTCGAAAAACATTTCTTTCGAAGGGTCCGTCAATCGGTCCCATTCATTTCCGGGAAGTACCAGGATTTCCTTGGCACGCATATCATCTTTCCAGACGTTGTCCGTTTTCCAGGGGAGAATATCGAATTCTCTCTTACCTAATAGAGGACAGAGATCGACGGGGGTGCGAAAACCTATTTCGTCATCCTTCTGCAATGCCCTTCCGGCGAAACCTCCAACTCCCGCTTTGAGGTGGGTGCTGCGACTATTCAGCCAGGTGGGCACGTCGAGTCCCCCATGCACTGCGAGATAAGCCCGCGCACCTCTTTCGACGCGGTGAAATTGCAGAATGCTATACTTGCTGACAATGATAGGTCGCAAAGGCGGAATCTCTTCTCCATTGATGGTTGCAGAGAAGTCTGCTCCACTAAGAGCGATCAATGAAGGCTGCTCGAAGAAGAATGCGCCTGCTGGAAAATGTAATTCGATAACTGCCTCATCGAGTTCGTTGCCCACGAGGATGTTGGCCAGGCGAGCTGATAGTTTATCCATTGCGCCACCCGTATTGATTCCAAGATGCTGCCAGCCATGACGCCCCATGTCCTGGATTGTATCCTGCACGCCTGCCTTAATGATTCGTAAATTCATCTTTACTAATTGAAATGAAACGAACGATGTCCCCGGCCTTTAGCAGGGAAGGATTATCACTTGCGGGGTCGAAGAAGCGTAATGGTGTTCGCCCGATGATCTGCCATCCACCGGGGGAGTGGAAAGGATATACTCCAGTCTGTTTACCGGCTATGCCTACGCTTCCAGCGCGAACGGCAACGGGTTGTGCTTTCCTCGGCGCGGATATCCGCTCGTCGACTTCTCCCATGTAACTGAAGCCCGGAAGAAATCCGATCATATATACACGGTATTCACGTTCTGTATGAATGCCGATAAGCTCCGGGACTGTAAGATTCTTAGCAGCTGCCAGCGAAGCGAGGTCAGGCGCAAATGGGGAGTCGTAGCAAACGGGGATCGAGATTTGCCGAGATTCCGTAGATGTTTTCGGGATTGGCTCCTGAAGGTGTTCATGCAATTGACTGGCCACGTGGTCATATGCAGTTATATTGTCTTTTGTCTTTTTAAAATTCCTAACGGGATCATAATAGATGGTAAGTGAGCTGTAGGCCGGCACAGCTTCAATCATTCCTTGAATGGGCTTAGTCTTTAACTGGTGATACAGAGCCAGTACTTTTTCATTCACGATCTCGTCGATGGTGTTGCCAAAATCGATGGTTAATGCTGCATCGCCGAGGGGAAAAATCCTATATGGGAGATTTGGGTGGTGCATTCTAAGACCATTTGAAGATACCAACTTAACTTTACTCTTGATGGCACGGTTAAATAAGAACGATAGTCTCAACCTTTTATCTAAGTTAACGCTTCGCCGTGCGTGGAATGGTCTCAAAGTGTTGGGTAGTTTTTATGTAAGCAAATGGACAAAAAAGGCAGTACAGTGGGGTTTCCCTGTTTCGATATCATTTGAGCCAACTACTTCCTGCAATCTAAGGTGCCCTGAGTGCCCGAGTGGATTGAGAGCCTTTACGAGGCCGACCGGCATGCTGCAAAAAGATTTCTTTCGGGATACGATCGACCAACTTCATAAGGAACTTCTATACCTGGTTTTCTATTTCCAGGGCGAACCCTATCTCAACCCTGACTTCCTTGAAATGGTGAAATACGCATCTGACAGGAAAATATATACTGCAACGTCGACCAATGCTCACTACCTCACCGACGCAAACGCGAAGAAAACAATCGAAAGCGGCCTCGACAGGCTTATCATTTCCATCGATGGCACAACTCAGGAAGTATATCAACAATATCGGGTAGGTGGCAAACTCGATAAAGTGCTTGAGGGCGCAAGAAACATCGTGAAATGGAAGAAGGAATTGAAAAGCAAGACGCCCTTCGTCGTATTTCAATTCCTGGTAGTCAAACATAATGAACACCAGATCGAAGACGTGAAGAGATTGGCTAAGGAAACTGGTGTGAACGATGTCTGGTTCAAGACGGCGCAGGTATACGACTACGAAAACGATCCAAACGCATTGATCCCGTCAATTGATAAGTATAGCCGTTATAAGAAGCAAGGTGGAGTCACCACGTTCAAAGGCAAACTCTCCAACCAGTGTTGGCGCCTGTGGCATGATCCCGTGATTACCTGGGATGGTTTAGTAGCGCCTTGCTGCTTTGATAAAGATGCCCAACATCGTCTTGGGAACTTAAAAGAAAAGTCCTTCAAGGAGATTTGGAAGAATGGCGAATACAAGAAGTTTCGAACAAAAATTTTGCAGGGAAGAAAAAATATTGACATTTGTTCAAATTGCAGTGAAGGAACACAGGTATGGGAAAACTAAGATCGACCTCACTGGGTACCTGTTCATGATTGTATCCATTACCAGTTTTTGAGGTGCGGTCCGATTAACTACTAAACCTTGACCACTATGCAGATGCCTTCTTCCATTTCTACACGTCTTCAATATCAGCACAAATCATTAATAGACATCATCGAGGGATTATCGGACGAGCAGATACGGTTGGCCATGGTGCCGGGTAAGTGGTCCATCTTCGAGAATATTGTTCACTTGCAGACCTACCAACATGCGATGATCAATCGAATCAAGCGAATTCTCGAAGAAGACGAACCAGTTTTTGACCGTTACACCGCGGAAGCCGATCCACTGTTTCACGACAATCTTACAAAGTCTTCGAGGGAGATAATCCACGACCTGCTTACGACAAGGAAGGAAATGAGTGCAGGGATACTTTCATTTAAGGAAACAGACCTGGATAGGAAGGGCTCCCATCCCTTATATGGGAAAATGACGGTAGTGCAGTGGCTTAACTTTTTCCTGCTACACGAAGCCCATCATCTATTCACGATACTTAAGCTAACACCCGGCCTTCGGCAGGTGAGTGGTCAGTAATGATGCGTCATTGCGAGCGAAGCGAAGCAAGTGAGTAGATCCCGGGCTTCGACGATTAACGCACAGTCGAACCACTAATTACTGATTAATTAAATGGTAGCCACTCACTATTGACTACTGACTATTCACTCTTACCATTCAGTAAACTCATGGTAAACGGTTTTATAGAAGGACACAAAACCTTCACAGAAACTCCGTACCGATTCGGATAAAATCTTCATTTAAATCTTTTTGTTAATTAGCTCAAGGCGGGAAGAATCGATAGGATACGTACTATACCACTAAGAGGGGTTTTTTTCGTGTAACGCTGCATGAGTTTGTTAATAATTAAAACCGAAGTGTAATTTCGCCGGAACGCTCGCGAAAGCAAGCAACTTCTTTCCCTATCGAACGTTCTACTGTATTATTAAACCTTATTGTATGGGCATTGAGCAGGATATTCACCAGGCGAAGTTTCGCAACGAGCATCAAAAGGCTGCGATAAATTTGATCTATACATACGGCTGGCTGAATGAGAAAACGAAGGAAGTATTTGCCGAGGAAGACATTACACCCCAGCAATTTAATATCCTGCGTATCCTCCGCGGGAGCCATCCCCAACCCCTGTCCACCCTACAGATCAGGGAGCGAATGCTTGATAAGATGAGCGATACCAGCAGGATCGTAGACAGGTTGATAGGCAAAGGCCTCGTGAAGAAGGGCACTTGCAAAATGGACCGTAGGCTAGTAGACATTACAATCACAGATAAAGGACGGAAAGTCCTCGAAAAGCTTGATGCACGCCAGGATGAACTGGATGCCCTTGTCGGAAACCTGAGTAAGAAAGAAGCGCTCGCCCTGAGCGACCTGCTCGACAAGCTGAGAAACAGTGAGAGAGAGTCTTAAAGATATCATCTATGAGGAGTTTAATCTGTAGCACTTTTGCGTTTTTCCTTTGCATTATAAATTGTTCAGCCCAGGCAGCGGCCGAGTTCCGGGGAGTGTGGATTGCGACGCTCGAGAATATCGACTGGCCGCCCAGGGGCGCTACCACAAATGCGCAGAAGGCCGAGTTCATCCGTCAGTTAGACATGCACCAGCGGAATGGTATGAACGCAGTGATCGTCCAGGTGCGTCCGGCTGCGGACGCCTTCTACCCCTCGCCATTTGAACCATGGAGTCAGTGGCTAACGGGCAAGCAGGGACGTGCTCCTTCCCCATATTACGACCCGCTCCAGTTCATGATCGAGGAGGCGCACAAAAGAGGAATGGAGTTTCATGCCTGGCTCAATCCATATCGCGCCGACTTCCACATTGGTTCCACGTCAATCGCCCCGACACATATCACCCGTCGTCATCCTGAATGGTTTTTAAGCTATGGCGGCAAGAAGTACTTCGACCCATCGAACAAGCTAGCACGGGAGTTCGTTGTCAACGTGGTGAAGGATATAGTAAAGAATTACGAGGTTGATGCCATTCACATGGACGATTATTTTTATCCTTATCGGATTGCTGGTAAGTTGTGGCCGGACGCAGTTTCTTATAAAAAATCTGGAACCTTGCTGTCGAAAGATGATTGGCGAAGGAGTAACGTGGATTCCATCATATTGAGATTATCGGGAGCCATTAAGGAAGTGAAAGCCTGGGTAAAGTTTGGTATTTCCCCCTTTAGCGTTTGGCGCAACCAGGATAAAGATGAACGAGGTAGTGATACGCAGGCAGGACAGACGAATTATGATGACCTGTATGCGGATATTTTGTTGTGGCTAGAGAAGGGCTGGATTGATTATGTGGCGCCACAGTTATATCTCGAGATCGGTCATCCCAAGATTGCGTATGAGAAAATGCTGGATTGGTGGAGTCGCAATAGCTATGGACGCCATGTGTACATAGGTCACGGTATTTATAGAGTGAATGAGCGAAACCAGGCATGGAAGGATCCAAATGAATTGCCGGACCAGATAAAGCTCCTGAGGCAGTATCCAAATGTGCATGGAAGTATCTATTTCAGCAGTAAATCATTTAACAGGAACCCAAATGGCTGGAATGACAGCCTTCAGAATAATTATTACAGGGAGCCGGCAACTATACCGGTGATGGATTGGTTGCCTAAACGGCCGTGAACTTTTCTATTTTTTAAGGGCGGCTCATATAAATCTGTCTACGAAATCGAGGCCCTCGAACGCAGTAAACCGAACGTAGGTCACTCCCTTCTTCTTAATTAGGTTATCGTTTATTTAATTCCAATTTGCTGTTTGGCTTCTGTTCAAGATAATTCACGTAGTCAAGTGAACCCAGCCGGAATCGAAATGGTATTGAAGTCATCTTTTCGAGTACTAATTCCTGCCGACAAAAGAAGGAAAGATGGGTAGTATAATGATTCTGCGCAATTGGACTATTGAGAGTACTGATGAGATGAAATACAGAGTATTTAGAAGGAATTTTAGACTGGTTCAATGAATTGTAATACCCTATGTTTACGACTAACGGGAGTTGGCTACTACCAGACTTGTTAACAATTTGCAAGGTGTTACTCAGTGAATCTTCAACATTTGGGAAAAATCTCTGCGCAAATATTTCCCCATTTATTAATAAAAGGAACACAACAACAAAAGAAAAAACCCGTTGCGTCATCTGAATTACTTTAGTTTCGTAGTTTTACGGCCTGATTTTTGTTGATTGGCCGGATTTTTGAAAATTTATCCAGCCTCAAAGCACCATTTAACCAAAATTATGGCCTTAAGCCAAACATTACAGCAGAAGTTACTACAGAAGTTGTCTCCGCAGCAGATTCAGTTAATGAAACTGCTACAAGTACCTACGGCAAATCTCGAAGAAAGGATTAAAGAGGAACTGGAAGAGAATCCCGCTCTTGAACTGGACGAAGAGAAGCATGAAGATGGGTCAGATGATATGAAGGACGAATTCAACGATGCTCCTGAAGCCGAATATGAAGAAAAGGATGGGGGTGAAGATGAGTACCAGGACATCGATGTAAGCGAGTACGTTAGGGATGGTGACGATGACGTAGCCGATTACAAACTTCGCGATGATAATTATCCAGAAGACGACGATAAGAAACAGCTTCCTTTTAAAACGGAGACTAGTTTCTATGAGTTGTTGCTAGATCAATTGGGCCTATTGAAACTAGACGAGAAGGAACAGAAGATATCGGAACAGATAGTAGGAAGTATAGACGAAGACGGATACCTCCGACGTGAGACTTCGGCAATCGTGGATGATCTCGCCTTCCGCCAAAACATAATGGCTACTGACGAGGAAGTGGAGATCATTATTCAACGCATACAGTCTTTCGACCCTCCTGGAGTGGCGGCAAGGGACTTGCAGGAATGCCTGTTATTACAATTACAAAGACAGAAGAACGAGGGTAAGAACGTAGAGATAGCCATGATGGCCATACGCAAGTACTTCGATGAGTTTACCAAAAAGCACTATGAGAAGATCCAGCGAGGGCTGGGGATCGATGAGGACCAGTTGAAGGAGGTAATGAATCAGATAGTGAAGCTGAATCCGAAGCCGGGTGGAAATGTAGGAGGTATGAATAAGGCAGAGAGTTACGTGGTCCCGGACTTTTTCATTATGAACAATGGTGGAAAGTTGGAGTTGACGTTGAACTCACGCAATGCACCTGAACTTAGGATCAGCGAAGGGTATCGCGACATGATGAAAGAATATGATCGTGGTGCAAAGAAAGATAAGAGACAAAAAGAGGCGGTCTTATTCATCAAACAGAAAATAGATGCGGCAAAATGGTTCATTGACGCAATCAAGCAACGCCAGCATACGCTGTTGAGTACGATGACGGCTATCATGAATCATCAGCATGACTTCTTCGTTACGGGAGATGAGACGAGTCTGAAGCCGATGATCCTGAAAGACATTGCGGAAAAGACAGGATTGGATATTTCAACGGTTAGCCGTGTCGCCAATAGCAAATTTGTACAAACGGAATTCGGAACCTATCGTCTCAAGTTTTTCTTTAGCGAATCGCTGAGTACTGAGAGCGGTGAAGAGGTGTCGACGCGAGAGGTGAAGAAGATACTGAGCGACCTAATCGAGGCAGAGAACAAGAAACGGCCTTTGAGTGACGAGCGTCTTACTGAATTACTGCAGGAAAAAGGATACAATATTGCACGGAGAACGGTGGCGAAATACCGCGAGCAACTGAACATACCTGTTGCGCGTCTTCGCAAGGAACTTTAGTTCAATAGGCAATTGGCAATAGGCAATTGGCAATAGGCAATAGGCAAAGGAACGATAACGTTTTAGAAAGGAAGGTCATCGTTGCTGGAGGAGGCGGTATCATGAAACTCATCGTCTGTCTTTTCATCGCTGCTACCCGACGCGCCTGATGCATCGATCTTCCAGGCTTTCACATCGGTATACCAACGGCCGTTGTATTCGCGGCTTTCCACGTCAAAAGAGATATTGAGCATCTTGCCCGGCTGAAGCTGGGAGGCATCGATCTTGTCGCCCCAGATGGAGATGCATACTTTCTTAGGGTATTGGCCGTCTGTCTCGATAATGATATCCTGCTTTTTCCATTGGCCGTTTTTCCCTGTACCGGTTTGGAGGGGGAGAAGCTGTATGAGTTTGCCTTTTATTTCCATGGTCGTTTGTTGTGTTGTAAAATTAGAGGATAATCATTGCATGGCGAAGAGCTTCAATGCCGTTTCAAAAATGCGTTACGATTTCTAGTCGGGATCGTTAGTTAAAACTCAAAGCAGAATTTCACATAAGAGAAAGAATCTTATTTTACGCGTTCACCAGATTTACCTGACTTATCGGCCTTCGCCGTATTTGAATTGTTCGCGAGTTTGTTCTTCCGGATGATGTTTAGCAGGCGATCCTTCCAGATCTCCGGGATCTCGGAATATCCGGCTTTACTAATAGCATCGGCCCATTGTTGGTGATCCATGTTTCCTTTGAGTTTTTTGTAAAACTTTTTTCGGGTCATCAGATTACAAAAAGAAAGGTATGATGCGTGAGCATCGGGGTATTGCTTATACCGTGTCTTTATATTCTTTGTCTTGAGGAGATCGTTCTTGCCGATGATGCCGAAGTGGTTGTTGAGCAACTTACAATTGCGGCTGGTGCCTGATCCCGATTCCATGATGGCGATCCCCAGAATGACAGAGGCTGGGATGCCGTATTTTTCAGAAAGCGAATCGGCCTTGGGTCTGAACTTCTTTACATATTTGGATTGGGCAGGAGCTTGAAGACAAAGCAGCAGGATAATCAAAAGTGCGGACAAGCGGATTGACGAAGAAGCCAGTCGCCGGAATGCCACCGTTTGAGGGGTCAGTGGATATAAAGGATTTTTCATATGCGGATAAATATACAAAATCAACTTACTTTTTTATAATGCTTTACTTTGCAAAAAAGTTAAAGGATAATGGACACGATGCTGGTTGACAAGGAAAGAGAGCTAGGTGAGCCGGAAAGTCCTGTCTATCAGGGCACTCCAGCAGGTGTCCGGGCTGCGGCGAAGTTCTTCTCCTATGTGTTCCACCCGGTATTTATACCTCTTTATATTATACTTTTTCTGCTCTTTATCCATCCGGGCGTGTTTGCCGGCTTTTCCGATTGGAAGAAGAACATGGTCTTGCTTCAGGCCACCGCGATGTACGCTTTCTTTCCCCTGGTGACTGTACTATTATTGAAGGCGCTGAATTTTATAGATTCTATTTACCTGAAGTCGCAGCGTGACCGCATCATTCCATATGTCGCTTGTGGCATCTGGTATTTCTGGGTTTGGTATGTTTGGAAAAACCTGCCTGACTCACCTACTGAGATCGTGGTGCTTTCGCTCTCTATTTTCCTCGCTTCGAGCATTGGTCTCATGGCAAACATTTATATGAAGATCAGCATGCACACTACTGCAATGGGCGTGATGCTGGGCTTTATGACCTGGCTCGGCCTTACGCAGTGGGGGAGTTTCGGTGTCTATATGGCCGTCGCCGTATTAATAGCTGGGTTGGTTTGTACATCCAGGTTACTGGTGTCCGATCATTCAAGGCGGGAAGTCTATGCCGGCCTGGTTGCAGGCCTTATGGGAGTTCTGCTCGGTTACATCTTCACTTGAATTTGTTAGTAATTCGCTTTCCTTGATCATTTGCTAAAAAGTATTGCAAACGTGTTGAACACCCCTTCAGAAAAGTTTTTTCCCAATGAAATAAGTGGGATCTCCCAAGGTTAGGGCAAGCTTCTTTCGTAATTTTTAAAAAATATTTCCAAAATAATTAGCTTCGATTTGCTAAAAGGATTAGCTTTGAATGTTAATTACTATTACAAACGAGGCAGGATGTAACCACTAATTTTGAAAAATGGCAAAAACAGATAAAACAACAGACATGTCAAACAATTCTGAAAAACTCAAAGCTTTAAAGCTTACGATGGACAAGATCGAGAAGGATTTTGGAAAGGGTAGTGTAATGATGATGAATGAGAAGGGGGAGACGCTGCAGGACGTGGTGTCGACCGGATCCATCGGATTGGATGTAGCACTGGGTATTGGCGGACTTCCAAGGGGAAGGGTCGTAGAGATATATGGACCTGAGTCGTCAGGTAAGACGACGCTGGCCACGCATATCATTGCCGAGGCGCAGAAGAAGGGTGGCATGTGTGCTATCATCGATGCTGAGCACGCGTTTGACAGTGCTTACGCACAGAAGCTGGGTGTAGATATTGACAACTTGTTGATCTCGCAGCCGGATTACGGAGAGCAGGCGTTGGAGATAGCTGACAGGTTGATCCTCTCGGGTGCATTGGACGTAGTAGTAATCGACTCGGTGGCGGCACTTGTTCCAAAAGGTGAGCTCGAGGGCGAGATGGGCGATAGCAAGATGGGTCTCCAGGCGAGGCTGATGAGCCAGGCGCTGAGGAAATTAACGGCGACCATTTCAAAGACGAATACTATCTGCATATTCATCAACCAGTTAAGAGAAAAAATAGGGGTTATGTTCGGCAATCCCGAGACGACTACGGGTGGAAATGCATTGAAGTTCTACGCCTCCGTGCGTCTGGATATCCGCCGCAGCACGCAAATTAAGGATGGCGACGAGGCAATAGGCAACCGCGTTAAGGTGAAAGTCGTCAAGAACAAGGTAGCACCTCCTTTCAGGGCTGCTGAGTTTGACATCATCTTCGGAGAAGGAATCTCCAAGAATGGAGAGATCATTGACATGGGAGTAGAGTTGGCTATCGTTCAGAAGAGCGGCAGCTGGTTTAGCTATAATGGCGACAAATTAGGCCAGGGCCGGGATGCGGTGAAGCAACTATTGGTCGATAATCCAGAATTGGCGAAAGAGATCGAAGCCAAGATCAGAGAAAAAATTGTCGAAATGCAGACCGCTTAATTGCTGTAAATAATAGACATACAACGGGTTAGTAAGTCTTGCCGTCCGCCTCTGGCGGACGGCTTTTTATTGATCATACAGTTTTAACACGGATTATTCTATTTCAATGTTTAAACATTGTATTTTTGTTTTCTATCGAACCTAAATTACACTTCAGCGTTAGAACACACACATGTCAGATTTACCCAGGAAAAGATACCCATGGCGCCGGCGGCTATTAATAGCAGTACTGATTCTGGCCGTGATCTTTGCCGGTATCTATTGGTACATCGCGACGGAAAAGTTTGCAGACACGAAGGATCGAAAGGCAGCATATACAGTGAGCGCGATTGAGTTCATGAGGGAGTTCGAGGAAAATGACAGTGCAGCGAACGCGAAATATGCAGATAGGATAGTGACAGTAAACGGACGAGTATCGGCAATAGAGGCGCCAGACACTACATTGAACGTAAAGTTCATCAACCCTGCTACCGGATCATATGTCATTTTCGATTTTCAGCAGCAGCACCAGGCCGAGGCCAGAACGGTAAAAGTAGGAGATAGTATATCAATCAAAGGTTCCTGCAGCGGCGGCATCTTTAGTGAAATCCTGGAGACGACGGCGATTACTTTTAAACGATCGACTTTAAATAAATAGAAAATTATCAAAACTCAAAAACAGAAAAAATGAAAAAAACCCTTCTTATTTTATCTCTAGTGATGGCTACAGGTAACCTTTTTGCCCAAAAGAAGATTACAACGTCCGCTACTGTTAAGTTTGATGCAAGTACGCCAATCGATGATTTACCAAAAGCAGAGAACAAGACTGTAATCGCGTCACTCAATACATCTACTGGCGCCGTTGCATTCGAAGCGGCGGTTAAGAATTTTGCATTCACTAATCCAATGATCCAGGATCATTTTAATGGCGAAAAGTGGATGAATTCTGATAAACATCCTACGTTTACATACAAAGGAAATATCACGAATCTCTCCGCTGTGAATTTCGCTAAGGATGGTGCTTATAAGGTCAATACAGAAGGCGTGCTGACAGTAAGGGGCGTTGAGCAGAAGATTGCAACACCCGTTACCATCGTAGTTAAGGAAGGTGCAATAACCGCAGCCACAAACTTCTCTATCAAGCTGGCCGATTTCGGCATCACTGGTGCCCCGATCGATGGTGGAAAAATTGCGAAAGAGCCAAAGATCAGTGTGAGTGCAGAGTTGAAATAAGAGGTCGAAATACGTTATTTTTATAGTTAAATGCCTTGCCTTTTCGGGAAGGCATTTTTGTTAACTCTAATACAATGACAACACGAATCCTCAGTAGCCGTAAGAGCATTGCTCTCGTGGCGCATGATAAAAAGAAAAGCGAATTGATCGAATGGGCGTTTTACAATCGATCAACATTGGCAAAGCATAAATTATTTGCTACTGGCACTACAGGCAAGATGCTCGAGACTGCCCTCGACCAACCCGTTATTAAGTTTCTCAGTGGTCCACTGGGAGGGGATCAGCAGGTAGGTGCGAGTATCGCGGAAGGAAAACTCGATGTCCTGATTTTTTTCTGGGATCCCATGGAGTCGCAGCCTCATGATCCGGATGTAAAAGCGCTCCTGCGTGTCTCGGCTACCTGGAACATACCAGTTGCCTGCAACAGGGCTACCGCCGATTTCCTTCTTACGTCACCACTGATGCATGAGGATTATGAGGCGATATTGACGGATTATTCGGCGTATCTGAATAGGAGGCTTGGGTGACATAGTTGATTGGTTGATTGGGTTGATTAAGTTGAATAAGTGCTGCCGTCTTTGAAGGGTTCCGTGACGAGGGGCCTAATCAACGTAATCAACTTAATCAACCAATCAACTAATCAACCACTATTGAGTTTGCATTATTAGTAAATTGCCTCCCAATGCCCTTTAACCTATACAGCCCATTTCCGCCCGCAGGCGATCAGCCTGACGCGATCAAGCAATTGACAGAGGGAGTTATGTCCGGCGAGAGATATCAGACTCTACTTGGTGTTACCGGAAGCGGTAAGACATTCACTATCGCCAATGTGTTACAAAATGTTCAACGACCGACGCTGGTGCTCACGCACAACAAGACGTTGGTGGCGCAACTATATGGCGAGTTCAAACAGTTCTTTCCGGAGAACGCGGTGGAATATTTTGTCTCTTACTATGATTACTATCAGCCCGAGGCTTACATGCCGGTGAGCGATGTCTACATCGAAAAGGATCTTGCCATCAACGAGGAGCTCGACAAGCTTCGGCTTAGAGCCACGAGTAGCCTCTTGAGCGGTCGAAGGGACATCATTGTAGTGGCCAGCGTCAGTTGCATCTATGGTATGGGTAATCCTACAGATTACGAGAATGGCATCATTCGCATCAATCGTGGACAGACCATATCTCGACAGGGTTTCCTGCATTCACTAGTCAACTCCCTTTATAACAGAACGACGATTGATTTCAACCGTGGAAACTTTCGTGTGAAAGGCGACACGGTCGATATCAACCTGCCGTATGTTGATTATGGATACCGGGTCACATTCTTCGGCGACGAGATCGAAGAAATTGAAAGCATGGATGTGGTGACGGGAAAGCGGATTGGCAAAATGGATAATGCTGCAATCTTCCCTGCGAATTTATATGTTGCGCCAAAAGACATTCTCCAACAAGTAATCTATGAGATCCAGGATGAGATGGGCGCACAGGTAGATTATTTCAAGAGTACGGGAAAATTCATCGAGGCGCAACGTTTGAAGGAAAGAGTCGAGTACGACCTGGAGATGATCCGTGAACTTGGGTACTGCAATGGCATTGAAAATTATTCTCGCTTCTTCGACAGGCGGCGAGCAGGCACGCGTCCTTTTTGCCTGCTTGATTATTTTCCGAAAGACTTCCTGCTCGTTGTGGACGAAAGTCACCAAACGATCCCACAGGTGAGTGGTATGTATGGTGGTGACCGTAGCAGGAAATTGATTCTCGTTGATTATGGATTCAGGCTGCCTTCGGCATTAGATAATCGCCCATTGAATTTTCATGAATTCGAATCACTGACTAACCAGACCATCTATGTATCAGCGACACCCGATGATTTCGAACTCGAGAAGACAGGCGGAATAGTGGTGGAGCAGGTAGTAAGACCAACGGGATTGCTCGATCCACCGATCGAGATTCGACCAAGTGTTAACCAGATAGATGACCTCCTCGATGAGATCGATAAGACAATTAAGAAAGGGGATCGTGTATTGGTGACTACGCTGACAAAACGAATGGCGGAAGAGATGGACAAATACCTGCATAGGATTAACGTGAAATCGAAATACATTCATAGCGAGGTACACACGCTCGACCGGGTAGAGATTTTGCGACAACTAAGGCTTGGTGAAATTGATGTGCTCGTTGGCGTAAACCTGCTTAGAGAGGGGTTGGATCTTCCCGAGGTGTCGTTAGTCGCCATTCTCGATGCGGATAAAGAAGGATTTCTAAGGAATGAGAAATCGCTGACTCAGACTGCCGGGCGGGCGGCACGTAATGTTGATGGACTTGTGATCTTCTATGCGGATAAGATGACAGAGAGCATGCAGAGGACCATTGATGAGACGAATCGCAGGAGAGAGAAACAGGTGGCCTTCAACATCGAGCATGGGATTACACCGCGCACAATCATCAAGTCGACCAAGGAAGTTTTTGCTCAAACATCTGTATTAGATATAAAAGGATACGATCCTGCGAATCCATATGCTATCGCACCCAGCGAGGATCTTGTCACGGTAGCAGCAGAAGAACAGGCCGAATACAAGACAATTCCGCAAATGGAAAAGGCGGTTGGCAGGATCAAGAAGGAAATGGAAAAAGCAGCACGGGATCTCGACTTCATGGAGGCCGCCAGGCTTCGCGACGAAATGTTCCTGCTTCAAAAGAAACTAGAGGAGATGAAAAAATAGCACTCGTAGATCTACGAAACATCATAAAGTAGTTCTGCTAAGTTTCCAGAATTATACCTGCTAAGTGTTTGTATCTATGTGTAGGGTTTCTATCTTGGACTCCAGAACGAAGTACCAATATTTGTTAACTGAAATAATCCAACATCCCATGAAACGTCGCCTCCGCCGTATTGTTAACTTTTTTGCTTTCAACCTCTTGTTTTTCGCGTTATACCTGAATTTTATTCACAACGATAAGTCTGCTGCCGGCATTCCCGTTCCAACGATCCAGGCCACAGCTTCCGTTGTAGGTACGGTTCCCGTGAGCCAGCCTGAAAAATATTTGCAACAGAAAACAGGAGAGGCTTCACAGTCAGGAAGCAATCAAGGCACGAACCTCTCGATTAACTAAGCAAGCAAAGCAGAGTTTTAGATAGCACAAACCCCTGGTTTTTACCGGGGTTTTTGTGTTTTAGGCCAGTCCTCTACAATTTTATCCTCGTCTTTTGGGGAAGGTCCTGTTGGGCTTAACTTAGCGCAATGGCAAAGAAACTTTTTCTCCTGGATGCGATGGCCCTGATTTTCCGCGCATACTATGCATTGATTCGAAACCCGAGGCTAACATCAACCGGAAGAAATACCAATGCGCAATTCGGTTTCACGAACGCGCTAGTCGAATTGATCAAAAACCAGACTCCTTCCCATATGGCCGTGTGTTTTGATACGCATGCTCCTACAGAGAGACATACTGATTTTGCCGACTACAAAGCCAACCGCCAGGAGGCTCCTGAGGACATCCTGTCTGCAGTGCCCGACATCAAGAGGATCGTTTCAGGTTTCAACATACCATGCATGGAGCTGGACGGCTTTGAAGCGGATGATGTGATTGGTACACTCAGCCAACAGGCGGCGAAGGTAGGATACGATGTATACATGGTCACACCAGACAAAGACTATGGTCAATTAGTATCCGATAAGATTAAAATATATAAGCCCGGTTACCAGGGTGGTGATGTTGAAATAATGGGACCTGTAGAGGTATGCGCCAAATGGAATATTAAAGATGTGTCGCAGGTGGTAGATATCCTTGGATTGATGGGAGACGCTGTCGACAACATTCCCGGTATTGCCGGTGTAGGCGAAAAAACTGCGGCGAAACTCCTGGCCGAATATGGAACACTCGAAAATGCGCTCGCCAATGCAGACGGCATCAAAGGCGCATTGGGCGAAAAGATCCGAAAGGGAAGGGAAGATGCAATGCTTTCGAAAAAACTGGCAACTATTATAACCAATGTGCCCGTTAGTTTTCATGAAGAAAACTTCAGACTCAAGGAATGGGACAAAGAGAAACTCAATGCGATATTCACTGAATTGGAGTTCAAGACTCTCGGCAAGAGATTGCTCGGTGAGGAATTTTCCATTTCCTCTGGTCCGAAAGGTCCCGGCGAAAGAGAGATACCTCAAGGAGTGCAGACCGATCTGTTTGGAAATATCGTCGACGCTCCTCCACAAAAAACGGAATCGAATGGCACTTTGACATCTGTCGCCGAGAATGCCGGAGAGCAGGAGGGTACGGGCCTTATTGCGGAGAAGAACATCAATAATACACCGCATACCTACCAGGCAGTCACAGACCCGAAAGAGATAACGAAGCTGATCGCTGAACTGAAGAAACACGAGGAGATCTCTTTTGATACGGAGACAACGAACATCGACGCCAACACTGCAGAATTGGTAGGCCTTAGTTTTTCCATCACTCCTGGAACGGGTTATTATATTCCTATGTCGCCTGAGAGAGAAAAAGTATTGGAAACCCTTGAGCAGTTTAAGCCACTGTTCGCCGACAATACGAAGAGATGGGTTGGCCAGAACATAAAATACGACCTGCTCATTTTGAAATGGTATAATGTGGAAGTGGCGGGAAATTTATTCGATACCATGCTTGCTCACTATGTCATTGAACCCGACGGTAAGCGAAGTATGGACCTGCTTAGCGCGAAGTATCTGGGTTATGAACCGATCCACATAGAAGAATTGATTGGCAAGAAAGGAAAGGGTCAGGGTACGATGCGAGATGTGGAGCTTGAAAAGATAAAGGAATATGCCGTAGAAGACGCAGATATAACGCTGCAGCTTAAACACGCTTTTGCGCCTCTCCTGAAAACGAAGGATGTTGAGCGCGTGTTTTCCGAGGTGGAGAATCCATTGGTGAAGGTGCTTGCGGAAATGGAATTTGAAGGGATACGAATCGATGTCGATTTCCTTGCTGATTACTCTAAGCAATTGGAGAAGGATGCGAAGACAGCAGAGGAGAGTGTTTACAAACAAGCCGGCGTACGATTTAATCTTGCATCCCCGAGACAACTCGGTGAAGTGCTTTTCGATAAACTAAAACTGGATCCTTCGGCCAAGAAGACGAAGACCGGCCAATACCAGACAGGCGAAGATGTACTTTCAAAACTAGCAGTGAAAGGTCACCAGATCGTTGACGACATCCTTGCTTTTCGTGAACTCACAAAGCTGAAATCGACATATGTAGACTCCTTACCACTGCTAATCAATAAAAAGACAGGTCGTGTCCATACTACCTACGGGCAGGCAGTAGCCGTGACTGGCAGGCTTGCGAGCAACAATCCAAACTTACAGAACATCCCTGTGAGGACGGACAGGGGGAAAGAGATAAGAAAGGCGTTCATCCCCCGAGACGACAAACATGTATTACTCTCCGCGGATTATTCACAGATAGAATTGAGAATAGTTGCGTCCATCAGCGGCGACGAGAACATGACGGCTGCATTCAAGAAGGGAACGGATATTCACACAGCAACGGCGGCAAGGGTATACAATGTGGAAGAGAAGGATGTAACGAAAGAAATGCGATACAAGGCGAAGAGCGTGAACTTCGGAATTATATACGGGCAAGGTGCCTTTGGACTTGCCGATAATTTGGGAATTTCCCGTACGGAGGCTAAGACGATCATCGATAATTATAAGAAAGAATTCCCTGGAATCCAGAAGTACATGGATGATACCATCAACTATGCGAGGGAGCATGGATACGTTCAAACCTTGATGGGGAGAAAAAGGTGGTTACGTGACATCAATTCGGCCAATTTTACCGTGCGTGGCTTCGCTGAGCGAAACGCGATCAATTCGCCCATACAAGGTACAGCGGCAGACATGATTAAGCTGGCGATGAAAAAAGTGCAGGATGCAATGAAGAAGGCGAAGATGGAAAGCAGGATGATCCTACAGGTGCATGATGAACTGGTGTTCGATGCGCTGAAGTCAGAAGTCAATGAACTGAAACCACTTATATTGGAATCCATGCAATCCGCCATGATCCTGCCACATGAAGTTCCTGTGATTGCCGAATGCGGCGAGGGGAACAACTGGCTGGAAGCACATTAACCTGTTTTTTCGTCCGGCCGATTTCCGGTTTCGTCTTTTAATTTTTTTTGGATTGGTGTGTTTTGGTATTTTTCCTACCTTAAACCTCTAAATCAAAACTTGCTTTTATGAAAAGGATTACACTTGCGCTATGCGCTGCAGCTTTCCTCATCTCTTCGTGCAATAATGACACGAAAACGGATGAGAAGACAGCCTCTGAGTCGACGAAAGAGTCCTCATCAGCGGATAAGGATCACAAAGAAGCCTGGGTCGCTGTAGATTCGGCCACAATGATGAAGTCGTGGATGGAGTTCATGACGCCCGGGGAACCACACGCTATGATGGCTAAATCAAATGGCACATGGAATGGAGAAATGACCATGTGGATGGAAGAAGGCGGCGCTCCCCAAAAATCTATGGTGAAGTCGGTCAATACAATGATCCTCGGTGGCCGCTACCAACAATCAAAACACACAGGCAGTTTCGAAGGAATGCCTTTCGAAGGAGTTGCCACCATGGGATATGATAATGCTAAGAAAATGTATGTATCATCATGGGTAGACAATATGGGAACAGGTATCATGAATCTTTCCGGAACATGGGATGATGCTTCAAAGACCGTGACACTTACTGGCACTCAGACCAATCCAGCCACTGGCAAAGATTGCGACATCAAAGAAACGTTCAAGATTGTTGATGAGAATACCCAGATCATGGAAATGTGGGGCCCTGATATGAAGACAGGCAAACAATTCAAGACCATGGAAATAAAATATACGAGAGGTAAATAATCGAAGTGCTTATTAATAGAGAAGCCCGGCGTTTGTCGGGCTTTTTTCATTTTAGTAGGACTTCTATAAAAAATGTAGAATGAAAAATATAAAATATAAAATGTAAAAGGTGAGCTTGTATGAAATTAGTGTTCCAGAATTAACCGTGGATCTTGTCCGGGGCAGGCCCAATCAACCAACAACCTACCCTCACCCAATCCCAAGTTGCTTCTTAATTTTGGGGGGAAGTTTCGCCGCTACAATCTGGTGCGCCTTCTTCAAATATTTCTCCCACTCCTTCTTTGACATTCTGTTGATGTCATCAATATAAATCCATTTATACTTGGCAAGATAGGGAGCTGGTTTACACCCTTCCTTTTCGGAGAGCGATCCAAAATCATCATCGTCGACTTTGAACGATGCCGTTACGGGCAGGTTTTCTGGATTCGTTATGATGAATATCTTTCCACCGACACAGTAGCACACATGCGTCTCCCATTTTATGTCGGCGGTAACGTGTGGCATCCGAGTACAAATTTCTTCTATGCCTTCTAACGTCATTTAATGTGATTAAAAGTTCAATATTCTAAAGAATTCAGTCCAGGGTCCGATCGCACCCTTGTATTGTTTTGCCATGACTCGCCCAATCTGCGCGATATGTGTTAAGTCGTGAACCACCCAGGTAGCCAACAGTTGATCAAGCCTAACCTCGCCGAAGCTGGGATGTATTCCTTTACTTGCAAGTTCCACTGGCGAAAGATTCAATGACTCAAGCCATGCCAGATTATTATTCCTCACAATCTCGAATTCATCAAGCAGTGTTCCAAGGGTCTTCCCCTTGCTTTCTTCAAACATTGCGAATCGATCATATGGAACGAAGGTCTGGGTAATACCGTGCTGTAAGATCATCCTGGCGCGATCGGGCCAATCGGTCTTCTCGCCATGAATCAGGTGACCAACCACATCATACGGGGAAAAACTATCTGGACCTTCATTACTCATCGTCCACTCTTCACTAATTCCCGAGAGCAGGGAACGTAACACGGCCGGCGTGCGTCGGAGTATCTCATATGATTTGTCTAATTCGAAGTCCATACTGGATGCTGGGTTCTTTAGTTTGATGGTTTACTGCGGTTGGGATTCTAGATACTGGATGCTGGATTTTTGGATAGAGCTTCACTTAGATCCAGTATCCCACTCCAAAACTCTAACAAAGAAAACCCTCAATCTAGTATCTAGTATCCCAAGTATCTAGTATCCCAAAGTATCTTGTATCTCAACTATCTAGGATCTCAGCCCATACTATGCAGCCCTATGCGATTACCTTCGGTATCTGTAAATACTCCCATGAAGCCGTACTCCGGTGAGATTGCTGTTTTTGGGACCATTATTTTTCCGCCCGCCTTGGCTACCTTATCGAGTACGCCTTGGACATCGGGATTTCCATTCAGGTAGATCAGCGGTCCATGCGTTGCCGAAGGCGTATGGAAGCCGCCACTATCGACGATAGCGCCGCCGATGCCCGTCATTGGATCATCAACAGGAAACATTCGCATCTTAATGGATGGCATATCCATCGGGATCAACGATACTCCAAATATTGCCTCGTAAAATTTCGTGGCTCGGTCCAGATCGGTTGCTGGAATCTCAAACCAACTGATAGCACTTGTCATGAAAGGTATTTTTGGTGATTGAATGATTTGCGGAAAATTCCATTGATTAATTGATGTCCTTATTCTCTTTCAGTTTAGCCAGTTGGCCCTCGATCGTTTTCTTGGCTCCTTCACTCGGTGCTTGCGCATATGCCTTTTCACCTGCGGCGAGTGCTTTCTTAAAATCTCCCTGGCCGGAATACACGAACATTAATCCATTGTTGATGATGAACACATCCCCGAACTTCGACTGTCCTGCCTGCAAGGTGGAGATAGCCTTATCGAATCTTTTCTGGGGAATGAGTGCCCGTGCATAGACGGCATACTGATTGGCGTTCGCCATCGTCAATGCGTCTACCATTACTGAGTCGGCTTCCTTCAGACGATTCAATTTCTCGTACGCCGTTGCCAATGTCCTGAACGTAGTAAAGCTCCTTAATCCCGCCGCACGCTGACTCCAGGTTAGTGCTTCTTCCAGATTCAAATTGCGGGTAAGGAAATAATTCGATGCCGCCACCAGGTTAAGGTTATTAAATCCGGCCTGGCTCCTCACCTGGTCACGAACTCTGGACAGTACAATATTATCAACGTCTACATCAACTCTGAACGGGATCATTGATTTCTCCCACATCATAGCGATGGTGCAATACTTTTCCTTGTGTTCAATGAACTCGTATTTCAGCCATTCTACGGATTTATCCAGCGCCCTGGGTTTAACGATAACACGTAATGCATCATCCTTCTGTTCGTAATAGAAACTTCCCCATGCACTACTTTGGTTTGATAGAATGAGCATGACGCTATCGGGCCAAACCGCAAAGTGTAGCCCGTACGTACCGGCCTTTACGTCTTTTCCTTCCACCTTAACATCATGTTCAAACGTTATAATGGTATTGTCATTGGCTCCAGCCCTCCAGGGACTGGTTGGTCTATTCGTCAGATTGTTTTGGGAGCTGAATCCGTAAGTAACCAGGCTGCCCCAGATCTTTCCCTCTCTACCACTCACATCGGGCCTGGCATATTTGATTGTAATGCTAGTGATGCCGACTTCTTCACTGATTGTTGCCCTGGGATTTCCGCCACCAGAAGGAAGATCCAGCTGCGCGAAGTTTACTTGCCAACAGGCGATGCCTATGGCAAGGAGAAAAATATGTTTCATAAGCTTGTTTGTTTAGAATGGAAAGTTAAGGGCTACAGGGCTACCTTGGTTTCCTTCAATCCTTTGCTCTGTAGATATTCTAACAATTCTCGTGCATCCTCCTTACCCCTTTGCGCATGATGCAACAGCGTGAAACCGTGTGGTCCCCTCGCTGTAAGGTAGGCAGGAAAGGCTTCGAGAAAAGGCTTCACGAGCGAAGTCTTTCCCAGCATGGTAAGAACAAACAGGTTTGTTCTGGATCCGGCGTTAATGAGGTAATTAGCTATTTCCTTATCTCCAACGTGGCCCGCTCCTTCTAATGCGGTCTCGAAATCTCCGCCGCCCAGATCCCATGATGCATAAATCAATGTAGGGAATTCAACAAGTAGGGTCTTTACCTTTTCGAGGTTATTATGTCCGGCACTAACGAACTCTTTGACTTTTTCGTCAGGCAATGGTTCTACTTTGGGCTTTGTAGTCTGACCAAAAAGATATGGTGTGGCAAGTAACCCACCTGTACCTATGATGGCTTTTTGGAGAAAGTTTCTTCTTTGCATAAAACTGGTTTCTCTAAAGTTCAGGAAAGAAAATGGGGTGTCCTTTCCGTTCATCATTTTGGTTGGTTGATTAAGTTGATTAAGTTGACTGAGTTGATTTCCCAATCAACCAAATCAACCCATTCAACTAACTACCGCCACACCCCTATAATAGCTCCCATTAAAGTCAGAGCCACAATACTATAGAATCCATTGATCAGGATGAGTCGCCATGGTTTCTGTTCGAAGAGACTATGAATGGCAATGGCGCAAAAAGTCCAGATGCCGGCGAGAAAGCCGGCGGTTGCGCCCCAGATAAGGTCAGTTCTTATTCCGCATCCTTCCGGGCAGGTGGCGGGTGGGTCGGCCAGGAACATGCCGAGGTTTGCCGCCATTAAAAGTGAAAAGATGAATGTCCATCCGAAGATCTTCCCGGAGTTTCCTTTTTTTACATCCTCGGTAGTGAACCCGTTATCTTTCATCCATGCCTTACCGAAGAGCCCCGGTGAATACCAGATCCCACCGACAACGAAAGATGATATTCCGGCTACGAGCACGGCCAGCCAATTGATTGATCCCATATCCATAAGCAAGAGTTTTTAGGTGAAAGGTTGTATATCTAAACTATTGTCTAATTTTTACACGACAATTGAATTACGATCTAAGGTGGAAAATGATAGGATGAATATACCAAAACAGGCGACCAGTCCAAAAACCGATTATAAGATCAACGACATCGGGTTTCGATTGATCCTTATCCCGTTCTTCGGGATTGTGATTCCGCTGATCACTGGTATGATCAATGGGCAGAACTTTACGAACTGGGAGGTTAAGCTTAGCTTTCTATACACCATTCTCATAGCATTTATCATCTGGCACGGCAACCGGTTTCTTCATTTTTCATTGCGTAGTTATTTCGACTGGATTAACAAACCACTGCAGAAAATTACTGTGCTAATGCTAGCTATAATTTTCTTCACTGTACCGGTCAGCGTGTTATTATTGGTGGGGTGGTATAAACTATTCTCTGGAAATGTCGTTAACTGGAATGTAGTGTCCCAGTCCGCATTGATCATACTCGTGGCGGTGATCTTCATTACACACGTATATGAGACCGTTTTCCTCGTAAAGGAATCAGAAAGCGAGATCATCAGGAATGAACAGCTCGAGCGGGCGCGTGCCGAGGCACAACTGGAGGCACTGAAGAACCAGATCGACCCGCATTTCATATTCAACTCGCTTAATACGCTCAGTCACCTGATCGAAGATCGACCGGCGAAGGCGAAGCAATTCAACGACAACCTTGCAGATGTGTATAGATACATTCTGCAGAATAAGGCCAGGGATCTTGTGTTGCTGCGAGAGGAGATGGAGTTTCTAAAGAGTTATTTTTTATTGCTACAAATACGATTCGATACTGCCGTAAGTCTCAAGATAAAAATAGACGAACAGGCTCTCGACACTTACCTTGTACCGCCGATCTCGCTACAGGTACTTGCCGAGAATGCGATGAAGCACAATGAGATTTCGGAATCCAACCCATTGCTACTGGAGATAGAGATGAGAGAAGACAAGATATATGTTCACAATGAAATACGCAGAAAGGACCTTCGTAAGACCTCTTCGCGTATCGGACTTCAGAATTTGCGGGAACGGTACAAACTCACGACCGATAAAGAAGTAGTGATCCTTGAGGAAGAAAATGATTTCACCGTTATTTTGCCTTTGCTGAGGATCGGGTAAGGCACAGCGTGTCGGGCATAAAACATTGCATATGAGAGTAATCATCATAGAGGACGAGAAGCCGGCCGCAGAGAAGCTGTTGAAGGCGATAGAAAAGGTAGACCCGTCTATTGAAGTGGCAGCAGTACTTCATACCGTCAAGGCTTCTGTAGAGTGGCTGGAACAAAACCCTATGCCTGGGCTATTATTCATGGATATCGAATTAGGAGATGGCCTCTCATTCAAAATATTCGAGAAAGTTGCCGTAACGAGCCCGGTGATTTTCTGCACCGCCTTCGATGAATATTGGCAAGAGGCTTTCGAGCATAATAGCATCGACTACCTACTGAAGCCGATTAAGCAGGATAAGCTAGAGACGGCTTTGAAAAAGTATGATAAGCTAAAGCAACACTTCACGTCCAGCCTTCAACAGTTGATGAAGTGGCAGCAACAGCCAGCCTCGAATGGACACAAGAAGAGATTCCTGGTAAAACGCGGCACTGACTATATCAGTGTGAAGACGGAAGACATCGCCTATTTCTATGCGGCGCATAAACTCGTGTGCATGGTTGATAATAAGAACCAGAAATTCATCCTTGATCAATCTCTCACTGACATTGAAAAGGTCCTCGACCCTTCTGAATTTTACCGTGTCAATCGAAAATACCTGGTTCAGCAGTCTGCCATCAAGAAAATAAAAGCCTATCCGAAGAGTAAGCTACAACTCGAAGTGGCTCCTCCCGTGAGCGAAGACATTGTGATCAGCCAGGAGAATGTGGCGGGGTTTAAGGGGTGGATGGGAGAGTGAGTGGTCAGTGGTGAATGGTGAGTAGTGAATAGTGAGTGCCCCCTGTTTCTCGCTCTGTTTCTCGCTCTCCGGAAACCATTTGCTTCGCTTCGCTCGCAATGACGACTCACAACCGGATCACACCAACTCAATCTCAAAATTCACCAACTCCTTGAATTGTTCGACCCGGCGGTCGATATCCTTGCGGGTAAGTTCTTTTAGGCGGGTAGCGCCAAATTTTTCTACGCAGAAGCTGGCCATGGCGGAACCAATGATAATCGCCCTCTTCATATTATCGAAAGAGATGTCGCCTGTTTTCGCTATGTGACCCATGAAGCCACCGGCGAAAGTGTCGCCCGCACCGGTTGGATCGAATACCTCCTCGAGTGGAAGGGCTGGAGCGAAGAATACGCTGTCCTCGTGAAAAAGCAATGCGCCATGCTCGCCTTTCTTTATAACGAGGAACTTGGGTCCCATTTTCAAGATCTGTTTTGCGGCCTTCACTAACGAAAACTGCCCTGTAAGTTGTCTTGCTTCGGCGTCATTGACCATGAGAATGTCGACCATGGTTAGTACTTCCTTGAGATCATCCATGGCGATTTCCATCCAGAAATTCATGGTATCCATCGCGATGAGTTTCGGTCTTTTCTTCATCTGCTTGATCACGCTGATCTGCGTAGCTGGAGCAAGGTTTCCCAGCATCAGGTACTCAGAGCCCTGATAGCTATCGGGTACTTTGGGATTAAAGTCTGCGAGCACATTGAGGTCGGTCACAAGTGTGTCGCGGCTATTCATATCCTCATGATACCTGCCACTCCAGAAGAAGGATTTCTTGTCGGCCACTATCTCAACCCCATCCAATTGCACTCCTCTGCGTTTAAGCTCCTCCATTTCTTCCTTCGGAAAGTCATAGCCAACGATCGACACCTGCTGCACAGGAGTTACGAAATTCGCGGCTGCATAGGCTACGTATGTCGCTGCGCCACCAACTATCTTGTCTACTTTACCAAATGGAGTTTCTATTGCGTCAAAAGCCATCGAGCCAACGGTGATAAGGGCCATGAAATCAGGAATTAGGGGGTTGAGAATTATGTTTCAGCCGGCAATATTACATCAATATGGCCGGATTTCGGAATTGAGAATTGCCAAGGAAGACGGACACATCCATGGGTTGGATTTGGATACAAATCCACAATTCCCATTTAATACAACTCCATTATCTTTGAGTATGGCCAAGGCCCAACGAAAAAAAGCTTCCAAGAAAGAACTCATTGTTCAAAAAGCCGCTTCCATGTTTAGGGAAAAAGGATTTCCCGCTACCTCTATGCGAGACCTGGCCGAGAGTGTTGGAATCGAAGCTGCCAGTTTGTATAACCATATTCAGTCAAAGTCGGAGATACTCCACCAGATCATTTTCCGCATTTCCGAGGATTGCAACCGGCACATCGATGAAATGGACAGTTCAGGACTTACCAGTTTGCAGAAGATCGAGTCTGTAATTCGCTTTCATATAAAGATGATGTTACACAAGTTCGAAGATTATCACGTTATGATCAACGAATGGATCCATCTCGAGGCGCAGCCACTTAATGATTTCATTACCCAACGTCGCAGCTATGTACAACGCCTGGAGAGTTTCATCAGCGAAGGGATCGCTTCCAAGGAAATAAAACCTATTCTTCCCTATGTGGCCGTACTCACGATCTTATCGGCAGTGCGCGGTCTTGAGTTCTGGCATCGTAGCCAGAAAAACTATTCTCCGGAGGAATTGGAAGAGAATATGGTGTCCTACCTGATTGGCGGGCTCAAATGTTGATTGTCCTCACCGTCGCCTCAAATCAAAAAGCATTTACTTTGCATCGTTCAATAAAAGGATACGATGTCAATTCACTTTCATAAGCTTAAGATCAAGGAAGTCACCCGGGAAACTGCCGACTGCGTATCGGTGCTATTCGATATACCCGCCGATTTAATGGATACTTTTCGTTTTAAGCAAGGTCAAAGCCTTTCGATGCGTACCCATATCAATGGTGAAGAGGTGAGACGTACGTATTCGATCTGCAGCACACCAATGGAGAATAAGTGGCGTGTGGCAATTAAGAAAGTGGACGGGGGGCTATTTTCTTCTTTCGCCAATGATTCGTTGAAGGCCGGTGATGAAATAGAAGTGATGCCGCCAGTTGGTAAATTTCATGTTGAGCTGGATGTCGCGAATAGAAAGAACTATTTGGCCATTGCCGCCGGCAGTGGGATTACCCCGGTTCTTTCTATCATAAAAACTACCTTGCACACTGAACCTCAAAGTAGCTTTACGCTCATTTACGGAAACCGAAGCCGGGCTTCTATAATCTTCTTTGAAGAATTGGAAGCTATCAAGAATAATTACCTTCAGCGTTTTAATCTCATCAATATACTCAGTCGTGAAAGGACCGACTCTCCTTTGAATTTCGGGAGAATCAATCTTGATAAGTTGACGGAATTATCTAAGGCCGTCAACTATGCATCGATGGATGAGATATTCATTTGCGGTCCGGAGGAGATGATATTTACCGCTAAAGAATTCCTGGAACAAAAAGGACTTGACAAAAAGAAGATTCACTTCGAACTATTTACTACGCCCGGACAAAAGTCTGCGATCAAAACACAACTACCAGGTAAGGAAACCGAGACAGGACCAAAGAGCCATATCAGTGTGAAATTGGACGGCAGGAGTTTTGACTTTGATCTTCCACTCACCAGCGATACCACAATACTGGATGCTGCTCTCCAACAGGGAGCAGACCTACCCTTCGCCTGCAAGGGAGGAGTATGTTGCACCTGCAAAGCAAGGCTACTCGAGGGAGAAGTGATGATGGATGTACACTGGGGGCTGGAGGAAGAAGAAATTGAGCAAGGATATATTCTTACCTGCCAGAGTCATCCTCGTACGGGGAGAGTTGTGGTGGATTTTGACATAAAGTAGTGAGCCTAGTGAATTGTGAATAGTGAGTAGTGAATGACTCTCGGATATTAGAAAAATCCACACATGTTCGAAAACTAAATGCGATTCTAATACGGGTAGCCACTCACTACTCACCATTCACTATTCACCCACTCACCGCACGCACCTAAACCCCGTATGCTCCAATCCCGTATCTGGCGATGTCTTCATTCGAGCACTTACTCTGTATCCTTTACAATAAGATGCGTTGCAAAGAAAGGAACCGCCTCTTACAATCTTCTTTGAGATGGTTGGTTCCATAGGATCATAACTATCTTTCGGTCCTCTGGGGTTGTCGCTGAGTTTTCCTTTCTGCATTTGGTAATAGTCTGCACTGTACCAATCGTTGCACCATTCCCAAACATTGCCGGCCATATCGAAGAGTCCATAGGCATTTGCAGGAAAAGAGCGGGTGGGTGCCGATGTATAGTAGTTATCATCCTTTGTATTCTTATCGGGAAAATTTCCCTGCCACGTATTCGCTTTGCTCTTGCCATTCTCGATCTCCTCTTTACCCCATGGATACTCTGCATCATTTATACCACCGCGTGCTGCCCATTCCCATTCCGCTTCGGTGGGAAGTCTTTTCCCTGACCATTTGCAATAGGCGATAGCATCGTCCCATGATATATGAACGACCGGATGGTCGTCTTTCCCATCTATTGTACTCCGTGGACCTTGAGGATGTTTCCAATCGGCTCCGGCGGTCCAGGTCCACCATTGACTCGCGTCATCAAGAGGAACCGGATAGGTGGGCGGAGTGAATACCAACGAGGCGGCGACCAACTGACTTTCATCTGGCTTTGCGGTTCCTGGGGGCAATTGCTTTTTTAATTCGTTCCAATCTGGTTTTCTTTCTGCAGTAGTCACATACCCCGTCTCCGCGACGAATTTTGCGAACTGCGCATTGGTTACTTCGGTTACATCCATCCAGAAGGCATCTACCTTAACGGCGTGTCTCGGATATTCTTCCTGGCGGCCATCTTCGTCTGAAGCCCCCATCATGAATTCACCGGAGGGTATCTTAACCATTCCATCATATGAGACGTTTCCTTGTTTTATTTCGGACGAATTACCTATGGGAATATGTCGTGAGGGCAACTCCGCCTGGCAGGCAATTAATCGGTGACTAGCATCACTGGTCTGGCGTGCGGTTGCGTGCCGGCACTTGGTGAGTGCGAGGAATGCAACGGTTGATATGATGATATAGGTTAGTAGAGACCTCAAGTTTGTTATTAGTTGCTTGGTTTCTTAGTTGGCTTGACGCATCTTTTCCATTATTCCAGAGACAAAGATATTTTATTCGCCCGTTCTTACTTGTGAATGAGTCTCAGGAGAAATCCGCCTCCGGGTGCCATATGGATATCTATTGATTGGTCGTGGCGCAACTCGGAGTTGACGATCTCATAGTCGCTGCCATATTGGTGAGCATTAAGCCCATCCTTACAAAGAGTCGCCCTGTATGTGCCAGGGGGAAGGAAGTTTGCAGGAAGTTGCAGATACCTGGCAGTAGAATTGTTTAGGCCAGCTATGTACCAATCGTTACCGGTTTTACGAGCCGTCACGATGAACTCTCCGATCTTACCGGATAAGATCTTCGTGTCATCCCACGTCACTGGCACACTCCCTAGGAGTTGCATGAACTCCGGCTCTTTCAACGCCTGGCTGGGATTTCCGCTAAAGATTTGCAAAGGACTATCATACACGGCGAACATCGCCAATTGGTGACAGCGCGTGCCGATGCTCATTGGATTCTTGCCAATGGGTCTGAACTGATCCTTCTGTGCATTCAATAATAATCCCGGCTCGTAATCTAATGGGCCCGCAAGCATTCGTGTGTAGGCAAGTGCAACATTATGTTCCGGCGTGGCAAGTTCGCTCCAGATATTCCATTCCGCGCCGAGAGCGCCTTCGTATGTAATGGCATTCGGCCACGTGCGATTGAAACCCTTGGGTGGGAAGGCTCCATGAAACATCACTGATATCTTGTGATCAGCACATGCGCGTGCAATGCGATGATAGAAATTCACCATTTGCTGGTCATCCCTATCCATGAAATCAGTCATGATGCTGGTCACTCCCCATTTGTTAAATTGCGCGAGAGCAGGCTCCAGTTGTCTATCAAGGGTGGAGCAAAGTGTCCATAGCATGAGCTTGATGCCTTGCTGCCGTCCATAGGCCGCAATGGTATCCATATTGATGGATGGGTTGATGTCGAACAGGTCTTTATAATTACTCCACCCGGCGTCGAGCATTATTTGATCGAATCCAAACTTCTTCGCGAAGTCGATGTAGAACTTATACGTTGCGGTATTCAACCCTGCTACAAAAGGAACATTGAATAGGTTGATGCCGCAGATCCATTCATCCGTGCCTTTGCCTGCCTTTACCCACGATGCGTCCTCTAGTTTCGAAGGATCACCGAGGGCGTAGACGATATCATTCGAAGGAAGGTCAATGTCCGACCTGGCTACTAGTACCGCGCGCCAGGGAAGCATTCGTGTTCCGGCAATCTTTGCAATATAGGGAGCGCGCTTAGTCACGATAAGCTGTGGAAATTCTCCACTGGTCATTTCTTCCTCCAATGGGTAGGGTGCAAATTCACCTTGAAGTGTATTGCCGGATCGCTTGAGAAACATACCTGGGTAATCATTAAGATTCGCATCCGTGATAGCAATATGAAATCCATTCTTGAGCGAGATCACTACCGGTGCATACGTCATTGCGGTGTCTGGAAAGTCTAACAAACGAACCTTACGGTATTGTCCTTCGAAGCCGGTATGATATTTATCGCGGCCGGTTGGACGGTCTAACTGGGGATGCCACATTGTGGCAGTACTATCAAAACTAAAAACAGCCCGTTCATTATGAACAAGAACTGTATCTTTTAATTGGATGCCGATCCGGTAGGCCATTCCATTGTCGTAAACGCGAAATTCGACAGCGTAATATTTGTTGAATGTAAGGATCAGCTGGTTGTAATGATTTAATACCTGTTTCCTTCGATATGGGACGGGCACCTGTATAGTTTCTCTTACGGCAGATGATTTAGACTTCACGCTGCCGAGGTTTAATGAAAGCCTGCGACCTCCCCTCAGTTCCAGTTCAATACCGTCTGATGACTGTAACAAAGTGTCCCCCGCATAGAGAGCCCATGCCAACTGTGATCCGGTCGCAATTTTCAGTTTCAAGGAAGCACCGGGAGATGTGACCATGAAGTTTTGCTGAGCCTCCGCACGGCAACCTAGCAATACGATGAATGCAAGCGATATCCAGCCTTTCATTATGACGGTTGTTTTAAGGCCTCTTACCTGGCCCAGTTAATTTTCATCTTTTTCACATCACGTGAGTTTCCACCGATCATGATTTCGAACTCACCGGGCTCCCAGTCATTGGCGAGTTTTTCGTTATAAAATCTCAGATCGTTGACCGATATGGTAAATTCAATGACTCGTGATTCACCTGGTTTCAAGGTGATCTTCTTGAAGCCTTTTAATTCCTTGACAGGACGAATAACCGATCCGACCATGTCCCTGATGTATAGCTGTACAGTCTCCTCCCCGGAGAAGCTTCCCGAGTTTCTTACCGTCACCCGCGCTACCAGTTTATCTGTGGATCGCAGGGAAGTTTTGCTGAGTGAAATGTCTCCGTATTCGAATTGTGTATAGCTAAGTCCGAAACCGAATGGAAATTTCGGGCTGTTGGGCAGGTCAATGTAAGCGGATACATAATTGAGATCGCTATCGGTTTTTGCAGGCCTGCCTGAATTATAATGATTGTAGTAGATTGGAATCTGTCCTTCTGTGCGTGGAAAGCTCATTGGTAGTTTCGCGGAGGGATTATAGTCTCCAAACAAAACATCGGCGATTGCATTTCCGGCTTCGGTACCGAGCCACCAGGTATAAAGTATTGCAGGAACATTATCCGCTGTCCAATTGAATACGAGTGGGCGTCCGGCATTGATTAAGACTACCACGGGTTTACCTGTCGCTTGTATCGCTTTAATGAGTTCCTCCTGGGCGCCTGGTAAATGAATGTTGCTGCGGCTCTTTGCTTCACCGCTCATATCATGTGCTTCGCCTACATTCATTACCACAATGTCCGCACGGCTAGCTACCTCAACTGCTTCAGCAAATCCGCTCCGTGAAGTATCCCTGATTTCACAGCCTTTCGCATAAAGCATCTTGTCTGCGCTGCCGAGTTTATTCTGAACGCCCTGCCACAATGAAACGATGCGTGTAGAATCGTCAGGCCATTGGTACGACCAAAAGCCAAGATTATCGCGCACTGCTTTTACAAACGGACCTATGAGTGCGATGGTTTTCCCTTGCTTAGGCAATGGTAATACCTGACCCTGGTTCTTAAGCAAAACAATCGTCTTCGCCGCCATGCTCCTTGATTCACGCAGATGCGCGGCATTATTCCATTGGCTGTCCTGTCTTTCTTTATTGCAGAATCGATAAGGATCTTCGAAAAGGCCCATTTCAAACTTCTTTTTTAGAATTCTTCTAACTGCGTCGTCAATCAGTGATATCTTGACCTTTCCTTCTCTAACCAGTTTAGCGAGATGATCGCGGTAGCTTCGGCTTTCCATGTCCATGTCGCTCCCGCCGGTTAGCGCCGCAAGCGCAGCTTCATAATTATCCTTTACGTTACCGTGATTCACCATTTCTCCAACCGATCCCCAATCGCTCACGACAAATCCCTTGAACTTCCATTGTCCTTTAAGTATATCTCTTTGAAGCAACTTGTTAGACGTGGCGGGTATACCGTTCAGATCGTTAAACGAGTTCATGAATGTAGCGACTCCAGCTTCTGCGGCCGCTTTGAAAGGAGGGAGGTATGTTTCCCAGAGTTGGCGCTCACTCATATCGACCGAATTGTAGTCGCGTCCTCCAACAGCTGCTCCATATGCGGCGAAGTGTTTCGCACAAGCCATCAACGCATCTGTATTGCCAAGTCCTCTACCCTGGAAGCCCTTAACACGAGCCGCCGCAATCAGTGAACCCAGGTAAGGATCTTCGCCGGCACCTTCCATTACTCGACCCCACCGCGGATCTCGTGCGATGTCTACCATAGGTGCAAAGGTCCAGTGTACGCCGGCAGCCGATGCTTCAATAGCTGCAATCCTTGCAGACCTTTCCATAAGGGCAAGGTCCCAACTCGCTGCCTCTGCAAGCGGAATGGGAAAGATGGTCCTGAAGCCATGAATGATATCCTGCCCGAATAATAAAGGAATTTTCAGTCGCGATTGCATAGCCATCTCCTGCAACTGTCGTGTATGCTCCACAGTTATCACATTTAGCATCGATCCCAATTGGCCATTGCGAATCTGTGCCTGCTTGTCGCCGTCTTTTGTGATAGGGCCTGTATAAGCCCAGTCGCCGTTGTACTGGTTTAGCTGGCCTACTTTTTCTTCGAGCGTCATTAATTTCAATACTGAATCCACACGCTGATCGATGGTCTTACGTTGCCCAAAACAAAACATGGTAGACAATTGGACAACCGTGATCAACAGAAAGCAAGAAAGTCTTCTCATCGTATTTTATTATCTGATTAATTAAGAATCGTTTCGAAAGTGCAGATCTCTTCCGGGAATGGAATGAAGTTAATTAATTTGAAGGGAAAAGGCGGGCTGGAGGCTGGGGGCGGGAGGCTAGTAGCTAGAGGCTAGTAGCTAGTGGGGATCCTACACTAGGTAGTTTACGTATTTTTGTTGCAAGTCGAAAAATTGTGAATGAAGTCTATAAATGGTAATGTATTTTGGGACACCGTTTAAACTTTAACGCTGGTACGATGAGGTAAGCCCCACTAGCCACTAGTCACTAGCCACTAGTCACTAGCCACTAGCCACTAGCCATTCCCCACTTACCTCTCAAAAACCACGGAAACAACAATCATGGAAATCATCATCACTGAAACTTACGAAGAGCTGTCGGGAAGAAGCGCCATGGAAGCAATACGTTTGACAAGTACGGATCGGCCGTCGTTAATATGTCCTGCCTCGGGCGACTCCACGGCGGGAATGTACAAAGCCTTAGTGGATCTATCGGCTCGAGGAAAGGCGGACTTGTCAAGATGGACATATGTAGGGCTTGACGAGTGGATGGGAATGAATGGCAATGACGAGGGTAGTTGCCGATATCACCTGGATCGGCAGTTGTTTCAGCCCCTCGAAGTACCTAAGCAGAAAATCCGTTTTTTCGATGGGAGGGCAGCAGACCCTGAAAAGGAATGCCAGGAAGTGGAAGACTTCATCGCGAGCCATGGAGGCATCGATGTGGTAATACTCGGGCTTGGTATGAATGGCCATATCGGGATGAATGAACCCGGTGCGTCTGCATCCCTTCGGTCACACCTCTCACAACTAGATCCCATGACACAGGCCGTGGGACAGAAATATTTCAAGCAACAACAATCCCTGACGCAGGGAATCACGTTGGGTATCGCGAGTATTCTTGCTGCGAAGAACATCATTGTACTGGTAAGTGGTGAACATAAAGCTGAGATCGCAGCAAGGGTGCTGAGTGAAGAAATTTCCGATGCTCTTCCTGGAACTTTCTTGCGCCGACACCCTGCACTTACAATCTATCTCGATGAGGCTGCAGCGAAATTTATAAAATGAGTAACGAAGCAATCATAGGAATTGACATTGGAGGCACCTACGTACGTGCCGCGCGGGTAGAAAGCGAAGTACCTGGCGATATCGATTCTAAGGCGCTTGGTGCAGAAGTTTCGATTGACGAAATACTCGAGACGCTTTTTAAAATTGTGGATAAGGTATTTGGTCCCGGCATCGACGCAATCGGGATTGGTGTTCCCGGATTGGTAGACCAGGACGAGGGAGTAGTTTACGATGTGATGAACATTCCATCATGGAAATCCGTTCGACTGAAGGAAATCATGGAGGCGCGTTACCAGGTACCTGTATTGATCAACAACGATGCGAATTGTTTTGCACTCGGTGAATTCTATTTTGGCCAGGGCATAGGTCATGATTCTTTAATTGGCGTCACACTTGGTACGGGACTGGGTTCGGGTATAATTCTGAACAGCAAATTATATACGGGCAAATCGGGTGGCGCGGGCGAGTTCGGAATGATCCAGTACCTCGACAAGTATTATGAATACTATGCGAGTGGTCAATTTTTTCAAAATGTGTATGGGAGAAATGGAGAAAACATCTTCCTCGAAGCGCAAGCTGGAAATCAAGAAGCCTTGAGAATGTATGCAGAGTTGGGCGTCCACTTAGGTAATGCTCTAAAGACAATACTTTTAGCTTACGACGTTGATCTAATCATATTGGGTGGATCTGTAAGCCGGGCATATTCATTCTTCTCGGCTGCCATGTGGGAACAAGTGAAGAATTTCGTCTTTCAAAATGCTGTTGAGAAATTGGAGATCAAGGTTACTCAATTGCCAAATAGTGGGATTTTGGGAGCTGCGGCCCTGCATTATAACAAACGATAACCATCATTCAAATTCGCGGTAGGCACCGAAGACGGCAAGTTTGTCTTCGCCCAGTTGAACCGGTACGTCATTGCAGGAGAGATTAAGCTTCTTACATAGTTGCATCCATAGTCCCGTGCGGGTATAGGTCTGGTGGACTTTTTGAAACGGCGTTGACAGGAGAAGGTTTTTCGCAGCATCATACTGCTCGCGATCAATGAGCAGTTGCACTCTCCGTTCGATGATTGCTTCATCCGTCAACGCATCGACCTTCGACAGCCATCTACTGCGTTCATCCAATGTCTGTCTGCCAAGTCTGCGAAGGACCCGATCTCTTTCTACCATTATCTGGGGATGCAATTGCAACCATTGCTCCTCGATCATACCATAGGCATTTCTTGCTCCGACAAAATCTCCTTTGATCGTGAGAAGCCTGCCGAGCAGAGCCTTCGCTTGCCCAATCACCGAAGCATTGAGTATCCGGATCGCGCCATCGATATTACCCCTGCCCGCGAGCCAGGTGCCATAATAATACTTCCACTGATTGGCTTTCTTTATAGATGAATTTGCAATTGCCCATTTGAATGCGGGTTCCAGGTTCTCCATGCCAGAAGGCGGCCAATTATTCAATTCAGCCAATGGTGGATCGGGAGTCTTAGTTTTTAAAGAGTATGCCTTCTGTAATTCCAACCAGGGTTTCACTTCATGTGCCCTCGCCCATTCAAACAATTGTACTTTCTTAAGATTGCGAAGCAGAACCGTTGGTAACCGAAGAGTTTGGATATTCATTTCACTATCAGTAGGAAACCAATATTCTACGTGCCAGCGAGTTTGACCGGGGTTCAATTCTAGTTTGACAGATTGATCTCCTGCAGGACCTCCCTGGATTTCCAAATAGGGCTGCGAGTTCGGCGTACTCTGCAGTGCCCAGTCGCGATCCTGGCCCGTACCATAACTCCAGAGTTTAATGCCGGGAGTTATTTTTTCATCCGCAATATGGTAGAGCCCTGAGCCGAGCGAGGGCGTAAATGCACCGAATGCGTTTACGTTTTTTGTCTTCCAGAAGTAGCCCGTCATCTCTTTTATGTCTGATTCAGTACGAACCCCACTGCCTTCCCATTCGAAACTATCTATTCGGGATGAGTGAGATAAAACTCTCCCCTTAGGAAAATCAAATCTTGTGTCCGGTGCAGAAGGAAGCGCAGCATTGGACCAAGACATCCATGGGTAGCTAATCTTTCCGGGATTGTGATAGACTACTCTCTCGGTCAGAAAGGAGTCATCATTTCCGAGAGAATATTCGACGGACCATTGCATTCCGAAACGAAGTTCTCTTTCGCCGCATGTTACATAAGTCCTGCCATCACTCCTGTCGATCTTGTACAACAACTTCTCATTTTGTGTAGGTGAGTGCGATACGGGAAAACTCACTTCAATTCCACCCGCAACGAAGTAGAACCTTGGCAATATTCGCGTGTATCGAATATGTCCCGGCACATACAATACTTCTTTCTTCGACGGCTTGTGCACGAGGGAATACACTTTTCCTCCAAGATCGGGACAGATGGTTGCCTTCAGCCTATTATTTTCCAGTACGATGAACCTGTACTTGACCGGCGAGGCCCGGGAGGAAGTCTCCACAAAACTCATGTAGGGATAAATCCCATTAGGATCGTATGCACTTGGGACGGGACCCGCTGGCACCAGCGAATGAGTAGGTATGTAGTCGCTATATTCAGTACAGGTGACTCTCCCTGCCTGAGCGATGCTGTCTGTTAGGAAGAAACATAAAGAGACAAGACTTAAACATGAATTCCGCATAGTTTGTTAACCGTTTAGTTTTTCACTCAACTGGTCGATGAGTTGCTTTCCTTTGTCGACATCCGCTCTAATCTTCTTCGTTTCAAAATCTTTCTCCAAAAGTAATGTTGCGAGGTGGTCCTCCAATTGTGAGAGTAAAACTTTCACCTGTCTATCATTAGACCTTGCAGCCTTTGCTCTAAGGATCCTGATCTTCTCGAAGTCTACTATGCCTTCCCTTAGTTTTTCAAAGCGAATACAACTGTTTCCGCCGGGATACACTAAGAAGCAATCACCCGCTGGCCAAAAGTCATGACGAGCGTCCCTGTTCGGGTCTGCTGGCCATGCATCGTATGCCCACCTGAGAAAACCATCATAGCTATGAGCAGCGGTATACCAACTGATCCACCTTCCTTCAACCGGTGGAGAGAAGACGAAATTGTTTGGTACTGGTGGATTACAGCAGACATAATAGGTTGTCGTGAATCCACGGGCGGTCCTGGCCTTGACTATATCTACCCCCGATTCCTTTCCATACAGGAAGCAATAGTCGTCAAGTAATAAATCCAATTCCTGGTGCCAATCACCAGCATAGGTAATTCTCCATTTTGAGGAATGTTTTTTTATCACTTTTATAGCAGCCAGTGTCTGATCCATCGCATTCTCATTGATGCCGAGGTAAGTAATGTTGAACCAGCCTTTCCCTTCAAGGTGTTTTTTCAAATCAGTCAGGAAAACATTCCATATATCTGAAAACATTTTCGAGTCGGGTGCCCACGACTCATGTACATAGTTACCTGAAGCCTCATCCAGTATTCGGAAACGAAAGCCCCATGGGACGGGGGTATACAACGTGATTGCCTTGTCGATCCCTGCGTTGATTGCGAGCTGTACATACTTATCGAAAATTGCATAGTCGAACTTCCATGATCCATCTTTTCGTTTGATCCACTCAATCATTCCACCTTCGATCATATAAGAATTGTCCGCCCATGGAGAATGCGTGGCATAAGTAGTGATATACTTTCCGCCGGCATCTGCATATAGCTTCAAGTGTTTCTTTAATAGTGCCAGGTGCTCCTCCGACCAGGGCTGTACATTGTTTTCCCAAGCAACCACCCATGGATTCTGCCAAAGGTCGAGCCTGTGTTTCCATTCCTTAGGCTTAGGCAACACCTGCCGTTGAACGATAACTTTAAACTTCAAAGAGGAGTGGTGGTCCTGTGACCTAACATCGATGCTTCCTTCATATTCTCCAGGCTCAGTCGTCTGTGGCACATCAAGCGAGATCCAAACAGGTCGAAGAGAATTGCCCGGCAGATCGAACCTGGTAAGCGGTTCGAATCTGTCGGGCATCAAATAAAGGTCTTTGTATGGACTGGCTCCACAGGTAACGTCCTTCGCACCGTATGGATAGTTGCCCGCAACGTATCGGACAAGGCTAAGAGTGAAGTTCGCCTTGCTTATAACCCTACCGTTTTTGCTCTTGAGATCATTGGCTGTAAACCTTACCTGGTTGGTAGTATCAGTAGACCATACGAGTACAACCGCATTAAGCCGTTCACCTTTCCATACACGACTCTCGAATTGTTTATTTTCCTTTTCGAGTTGCGGAACCTCTCGCCGGAAGTACAATTCATCCGTAGTCGCGAATGAGGTATGCATTCCTTTTGAAACACTCAGCCAGGCGCCAGGATTGGCTACTGTATCAAAAGTATACTCCTGCTGGTAGTGATGTGCAGGCGCCGGTATGGAGGATATCTTAAGCTGTCCATTGTAAATTTGGGCATGCACATTAATCCAGGTGAAACATATGGCGAGGGTGAAGACAATTTTGTTCATGTCAATTATTTTACAAGCACAGGTAAATCTACAATAGTTTTTGTCGGTTCATTGGAAATGCACCGATCCGAAGAACTGCGGCAGGTGAAAATCAGGATTGGCGGATTCTATGTTTTTCCAAGAGAGAAAATGCGGCTCAGGTAATTTATCGCCACATTTGAAAAAATTGACGCGGCCTTGTCTGTTAGTCAATTCATCTATCTTATGAAACGCAAATACCGAGAGTGGTATCATTAATGTGAGTTCCCAGTTTATTGCACGGCGGCTATCCTCAGTTCGTATGATCCTTGTAAACCGCCGGATATTATGAACCAACGCTTCATTGATTAACTTTCTATCCGAGGAATTTTTTCCAAATCCCATAAGACATGTACCTGCGCAATTGAATTCGAGATTGTAATGCTCCTCATCATTGTTGAAGGCCAGGAAAAACTCCACACAACTGTCTTCATGCACGGGACTATTGTCAGTATAGTGAACAATGCGGATAGCCGGTTCGTTGACGAAATATTTAAGTAATATGCAATTGTTAGCATGAGCAATGCAGAAAGATACTTTTGGAATGCTGGAGGTTAGCGTCCATGCGCTCTGTTGTATCTGATGACGACTGACCCCATCGAGAATGGAAGATATATTCTCCATCTCGGTCTTGTGATCTATGTTTTGTAGCAAGGGTATCATGAGGTCCATATCTGTAAGTTGCCGCTTTTTTCGCCTTAACAAACGATGGTTCAAAAGAATATTCAATAAATAAAATTGGATCAATCGTTTGATATGAGTACACAATCGGTTGCGCTATTTTCCAACATTACAACACAACACAACTCAATACCCCGAATATGCGTTTATTTAGCGTCGCTGAGAGATGTAGAATTCAGCTGAGGAGTTATGTTAGAAAAAGTATTGTCATCATATGGTGTCCTGCCCGAAGAAATCCACGTTTACGGAAATGGTTTGATCAATGATACGTGGAAAATCAGGAGTTCCGAAAGAACATATTTATTACAACGAATCAATGATTGCGTCTTCAAAGAGCCCGCGAAGATTGACAACAATATTCGACTTATTGGCCGATGGCTTGCAGACAAGCATCCTCATTATTCGTTCATACAGCCCATCATGTCCCACTCCGGCGAAGCAATAGTTCATTATCCTGACTATGGCTATTTCCGACTCTTTCCTTTTGTGGAAGATTCCTTCGCTTATGATGTTGTGCAGTCGCCAGCTCAGGCCTATGAAGCTGCGAGGCAATTTGGTCTCTTCGCCAGGACACTCAAAGATCTGCCAGTTCGAAAATTGAAAACTACTCTACCCTGCTTTCACGACCTGGGAGCAAGGTTTGAGAAGTTCAGGAATGCTATCAAAAATGGAAATGCATTAAGAATAACGGAGTGCTCAGAGATCATTTGCTTTCTTCGCGCGCATGCTCATATCGTCGAGACTTTCAATAATTTGAAAATCGAGGGTGGGATGAAGCTCCGTGCCACCCATCATGATACCAAGATTAGCAATGTCTTATTTGACCAAAACGGAAAGGGAATCTGTGTGATAGATCTTGATACGCTTATGCCTGGCTATTTTATCAGTGATGTTGGTGATATGATCCGCACTTATGTTTCTCCTGTCAGTGAAGAGGAGAAAGATTATTCGCGTATTGAAATAAGGGAAGAATATTTCAAGGCAATTGTAGATGGATATCTCGAACAGATGGGAAGTGAGTTGAGCGCCACTGAGCTAAACCAGTTTGTCTATTCCGGTTTATTCATGACCTATATGCAGGCACTTCGATTTCTCACAGATTACCTCGAGGATGATTCTTACTATGGCGCTTCATTTGAAAAGCAGAATTATATGCGGGCGCTTAATCAGGCAACATTGTTACGCAAACTTTTGGAGAAAGAAGCGTGGATGAGGGCGGCGGTGTGGAATAGGGAGGCAGGAGGCGTTAGGCAGGAGGCGGGAGATTTGAGGCGGGAGGCAGCGAAGCCCGGAAGACCGAAAGTCCGGAAGTCCGGAAGACGAGTCTGATAGGAGAATCTTTCCTACTCGTTCAATATTAGCATATTTGTTTCTATTCCATTAGAAATCCTCTTTAACCAGACTAGTCTTTCGGACTTCCGGACTTTCCGTCTTTCCGGACTTATCTTCACCACAAAAGCACTACGAATGAAACTGCTATTCTTCTGTCCCCGCTGGGGAAGCGAAGACCTTGCATGGGACCAGTTTGGCAATAAGGTGAAGCATGCGGGATATGATGGCGTGGAGGCGGGCGTTCCATTCAGTAATGAGAAAGAAGAGATGATGGGAGCCATCAAGAAGCATGAGCTCTTACTAATTGGCCAATACTGGCAATCATTTGAGAAAGATTTCGATCAGCATAAGGCGTAATATGAGAAGCACCTCAGGCACATTGCATCAGTATTCCCTATAAAGATCGACGCCCAAACTGGCAAGGATTATTTCTCCGTTGATCAGAATTGCGAGTTGTTTGAATTGGCCAGTGAGATCACGAAGAGTACAGGCATTCCTATTGCCCATGAGACGCATCGGAACAAAGCTTTGTTCGCAGCACACATTACCAGTCATTTTCTTGAAAGAATTCCTAACCTCCCCATCACAGCCGATTTTTCACATTGGTGTAATGTCTCCGAGAGCTTTCTCGAAGATCAACAAGGAGCATTAGAAAAAGCTTTTCGTCATACCATCCATATTCATGCGCGAGTAGGTCACACACAAAGTGCACAGGTAACGGATCCGCGTCATCCCGAATGGAAGACTGCTCTCACGCAACACACTCGTTGGTGGAAGAGCATCGTAGAAGAGAATCGAAAGATTGGAAGAACCGAAATCACGATTACACCCGAGTTTGGCCCCGCTCCATATATGCCCCTGGCCCCGATTACCCAGGAACCGCTCGCGGATCAGTGGGAAATAAATCGATGGATGATGGAGTATTTGAGAAAAGAGTTGGTTGGGTAAATGGTTGGTTTCTCCGTCGCTCGATTTTGAAGCTCAGGTAAAACGCTACTCGTCGGTATTAACTTTCTTAGAAACGCAGCGACCAATCAACCAATCAACCGCACACTCACCTATCTTACATTCTTTGTCCTTACCTCCACACTCGCGAGTGCCGGTAGATTATTCATTGGCCTATCGAGATAGAAATAGCTCACCGCGCTATAGTCATCCACCCTGTAAAAGTTGACCCAGCCGTTTGGGAATTTATCATCGGTTATCTGTGGAGCATTGGGCATGTCCAGCAGTCGAACAAAGCCCTCCGGCCGATCAATCGTAATGGGTTTGAGATTTACTCCTTTCAGAAACAATTTTTTTACATCCTCGTTACCCCAACCACCAATTTGCTGGATCGTAACCCTCATACTCTTAGAAAAATAGATTGCATCCGGGACATGCCATCGATAGAAATTGAATTCCCGGGTGGAATCATTAGCGATCGTACATCCCTGGTACATATTAGTGAAGGCACCTAAACCCCACGCACTCCCGATATAGTCCTCTGCTCCGGTACCCACAATGGTCGGATACTCCTTATCATCATCCATGAACATTTTTACCTCTCCCTCTCCCCACCAACTTTTCTCATAGGTTGAATCGGTGATTAGCCCGACGCTCATTCCGAGAAAGCGCCCCTTCCCGGTTACTTTAGGCAAAATCTCGAAATCAGCTCCCAGCTTTGCCGTCATCTGTCTTGTCCAGGCAGCATGAAAATACATTGCGCTTGGAGCCAGTTTCTGAAGTATGAAGTCTACATCATAATACAACTTAACGACCGACCTGCCTTCATTGATCAACTGAATCTTCGCAGCCTTTCTAAAGGGCATGGGTATGTAACAGTTGAAGGAGCGGCCCTCAGCAGTTGAGAACAATGAAGATTCAAATGCAACACCTTTACCCAGGTTGTATACGAAGAAATCACCCATCGGGACATCCACGGCAGGCTTTGGAGAATAGTCCCAGAACATCTGGAGCCTAAGTGATCTAAGCTTCAATGGATCTTTATCGATCGTCATCCATATGCGTTGTATGATGCCTTCCCCTGTAGTGTTCAGTAAAATCTTTGTTTCACCAAGTTGTATCCATTCGAAGGCATTTCCCTTTGCTCCCTGATTTGTCTTGCCTCCACTTCCCGTCTTACCATTCAGGTTCTCGAAACTGCTAACCCTACTCTGCGTATTTGCAGGCATGTCGAAGAGCGACTGCGAAAATGCAGAAGGTCCCATGAAGGCCACAAGGAAAAACGTTATTATTCTCATCAAGCATTGTTTACTCTCGTGAGGAGTTATTTCTTCCAGTTGACCTTTCCCTCTTTTACATCGCGGGAATTGCCACCGATCATGATCACGAATTCTCCGGGTTCCCAATCGTACTTCAAATCATAATTATAGAATTTGAGATCATTGGTAGTGATTGAAAAGGTCACTGTCTTTGTCTCACCTGCCTTCAATTCCACTTTTTGAAATCCTTTCAATTCTTTTACGGGCCTCGTCACGCTTCCAATAAGGTCCCGGATATATAGTTGTACCACCTCTTTACCGGCAACCGAACCGTTGTTCGTTACAGTAATGCTTGCTGTGAGTGTCTGGTTTCCCCTGAGGGCAACACTGCTCAGTTTAATATCTCCGTATGAGAAATTGGAATAACTCAATCCAAATCCAAATGGGTACAAGGGTTCATTACTTACATCTAAGTAGTTGCTACGAAACTTTTGAAACCACTGACCGGAAGGTAGTGGACGTCCCGTATTCTTATGACTATAAAATATGGGCACCTGGCCTATGTTCTGTGGGAATGTCGTGCTCAATTTGCCTGATGGGTTGACATCGCCGAAGAGAACATCCGCGATCGCAAAGCCGGCCTCGGATCCGCCGAACCACACATTCAGGATAGCTGGAACGTTTTCCTGTTCCCATTTCAAAGCGAGTGGCCGCCCAGTGAACAAAACAAGGACAACCGGTTTGCCTGTTTTTAAAAGAGCACGAAGGAGGTCTTGCTGAATCTTTGGAATCTCAATGTTGCTTCTGCTGCTGCTTTCACCGCTCATTTCTGATGACTCACCAAGTGCGGCTACGATGACATCCGATTGGTTGGCGATAGCTAAGGCTTCATCTAGTATTACATTCGCGGCGCGACTATCACGTCGAAGCGATTTACCAAACATTCCAGCTCTCTCCTCGAATACACTATCCTCATCGAGGTTAGAACCTCTTGCGGTCAGGATCTTTACATTGTTGCCAGCAACGGCCTTGAGGCCAGTGAGCAACGAAGTTGCGTTGGCAAAGTTGGCTGCAACACTCCATGTGCCGGGCATGTTTTCCTTGTTGTCGGCAAGCGGTCCGATGAGAGCCACCGTACCCGATTTTTTTAGGGGGAGTACGTTCTGCTGATTCTTCAACAGCACGAAACTCTGTGCTGCGATCTCTCGTGCTTCTTTGCGATGCGCGTCGGTGAAGATTTCAGTCTTCGCCCGCTGTTCATCACAATACCTGTACGGGTCTTCGAACAATCCCAATTTGTATTTAGCCTCGAGGATGCGCCTGCAGGCAGCATCGATCTGCTGGATAGTAACCTTTCCTTCCTGTAATGATTTTTTTATTGTCGTCAATATCCCCTCACCCACCATGTCCATATCGATACCTGCTTTCAATGCCAGCCCTGAAACGTTCTGCAGATCTCCCATGCCATGGTCGATCATCTCATTGATGCCGGTGTAATCCGTAACCACAAAACCTTTGAAGCCCCATTGCTTGCGCAATACATCTGTAAGCAACCATTTATTAGCGGTAGCGGGTATTCCATCAATCTCGTTAAATGAGGCCATCACGCTGCCTGCACCAGCATCTGTCGCAGCTTTGTAAGGAGGAAGATAGTCGTTATACATTCGTTGGTGGCTCATGTCGGTCGTGTTATAGTCCCTGCCGGCTTCTGCCGCGCCATACAATGCAAAATGTTTCACGCAGGCCATTATCGTATTGTTGAGTGAAAGATCATTGCCCTGGTATCCTTTCACCATTGCCTTCGCTATCTGCGATCCGAGATAGGGATCTTCTCCACTTCCTTCCGCTATCCTTCCCCAACGGGCGTCACGTGCGATGTCTACCATTGGAGAAAATGTCCAACAGATTCCATCTGCACTTGCCTCGATGGCCGCGATACGTGCGCTCCTTTCAACCGCCTGCATATCCCAACTGCACGATAATCCAAGTGGAATGGGAAATACCGTCTCGTAACCATGGATCACATCCATACCGAATATCAGCGGTATTTTCAATCGACTCTGCTCAACGGCGATCTTCTGTACGTCTTTGATCTTGGCGACGGACTTGATGTTGAAGAGGCCGCCTACCTTTCCCTCTTTTATCTTTTTCGCGATGTCGGAGTTGCCAGCCTGGCCCGTAACGATATCGCCGGAGCCGGGCAGGTTGAGTTGGCCGATTTTCTCATCCAGTGTCATTTTCTTCATCAGCGCATCGACGAATGTTTTCATTTTCGCATTAGCGGAAGCAGCAGGCGTTGTTTGCGCCGAGATTAACTGGCTCAATAAAATGGCGAAGAAGATTAGAGGAATACGTGTGCTGTACATCTTATTAGTTTTTATTTTTTATTCAAAATTATCAGGTTGCCTCCACCGGGGGCGAGGACAACTCGTAGCTTAATATTGCTGTTGACTGTCATTGATTGTGTCGTCAAATGATCACCATGCTCATGCGAATCAGGAGCGTCGCTATAGACGGTTGCCGTGTAATCGCCAGCACCGATAAACGATAAGTCGATATCAAGTTGCCTGGCTGTACTGTCGTTGATTGTCCCAATATACCACTTCGTTCCGCTTCGGCGTGCAATAGATACATATCGGTCCACTTCTGCCGCGGGGACTTTTGTTTCATCCCAAGTACCGGGTAGTTGTTTTAGTACTTCGAATCCGGGTTGGTTATTATACGCCTCGGGATCATCGCCGACCATCGGCAGATAATTTTCAAGAACGATGTACATGGCCAGCATATGGCAGCGAGTACCGATTGAGAAAGGGCGCGTGTTGCTGACTACGAATTTTTTGAACGGCAGTGCCCTGAAGCCACCGAGATGATAATCGGTTGATCCGGCGAGCAAACGTGTGAAGGCAATGTCGAGATCCGCATTTGGTGTGACCAGGTCGTCCCATTTGTGATGCTCATAGTTAAGTGTGCCTTCCCTCGTAAACTCGTTTGGCCAGGTGCGGTGAAGACCCGTTGGTTTGTATGCACCATGAAACTGTATGTGAAGATGGTGAGCGGCGGCTTTGCGTAATATCTCCATTTGAATGTTTACCATCTCCTGGTCGTCCCGGTCCATGAAGTCGACCATCATTCCGCTTAAACCCCATTTCTCAAACAAGGCGAAGGCTTCATCGAGTTTAGGATAGAGTGCCTTCCAGTGGGTCCACACCCTGATTCCAACATTTTTCTGCTTGCCATAATCACAGATTTTCTTCATATCCAAGCCGTCAACGGGCTTCGTTATATCGGTATTGGGACCTGGTTGGTAATTTCCAGCGTCATTAGTGTACCACTCGTGGCCGTCATATTCGACAATTGTATGGTAGGTAATGTTGTTGGCTGCGCAAAAATCAATGTAGTATTTGTTTGTCTCGAAGTTGTTCCCACCCTTGATGCCCGGAGGTATAACCGTGCCATTCCACCAGGGGAATGTGGACGTGCCTGGCTTTATCCAGCTATGGTCTTTGATAGCGGAGGGTTCGTTGAGGCTGGTCAGGATATTCGATTCGAGCAATGCGCCTATTCGCTGGCTGATCATTAATACGCGCCAGGGGCTTTTATGGGGATACGTTGCTTTAACCATTGTCGAGGGTTCAGCCGGAAGCGGGGAGAGTTGGCTTCTGACTACGCCATTACGCTTGACAAGGTACATTCCTGCATAATCATCCAGGGCCGCTTCGGTAATTGCGAGATAGATGTTTTCGGGAAAACGAAACAGTGCTGGCATATCCATCAGTGTGTCTTCCTTGATCTTGCTGAGGGATTCCGTCGTATACAACCCTTCATGCGAACTGGTGAAGTTTGGTAAGATCAGGGCTTTCACGACTGGCTCCTTTGGAAATCTGAACTCGGTTTTCTCATCATGCAGCGTAAACGCGGTACCTTTTTTTCCAACAAACAAGTATCTGAAGGCAACGCCATCATTGAAGGTGCGTACTTCAAGGCCAATATGGTAGTTTGGGTTGCGTCGATCGCCGAGCCAGAGAATTACCTGTCTCGCGCGATTTTGAACCGGGTTGGCTTTGCCGACAATTAGTTTATAGGTTTCGTTTATTTCTTTGAAGACTGCCGGCTTTTCAAGGTAAGCCTGCTGAAGTGTTCCAATGTCTTTTACATGGACACTCATTAATGATTTGTCGATAAGCAGGATCTTTTGAAATTCTATGGAATAGGTTGGCGGCCCATCTTCAGTGTGGAGAGTGAACACTATTTGACCGTCTGGTGATGTGAGCTCTGTATGCTTCTGTGACCACAAGCTTACAGGAAATAATAGGATTGCGAAAAAATAAAGATGCCAATGGTATCTTATATGAGCCGCGGCAACCATCCTATTTAAGGCATTACGCATAGTTTGTATTTTGTTTAGATAACTGAATTATTTCACCAATTTCTTTTCCTTTATCAAATGGGGAGCTAACATTTTCTGCCAGATGGCATATCCCTGCTTATTCATGTGTAGGTTGTCGTCGAGGAAGAGTTCTGGAATCGGCTTACCCTCATCATCGATCATTTCCTTGTATACATCCACATAGGAAGTGGCCTTTTGAGTCTTAAGAAAAGCGCGTATGCGTGCATTTCCATCTCTCATTTTACCGAGAAGCATCTGTCGGCTAGGACTCGGTTTCATTGAAATATATACGATTGGAATATTCTTTATCTTCTTACGAAGCCGGTTAAACAGCATCTTGAATCTTTCAGCGACAATGACATCTGTGACGCTATCGGCAGCGGCGAGATCGTTTTCCCCACAGTAGATGATGATCTGTCGGGTATATGCGGCAGAAACTATATCGTTGACATAATGGATAACGTCGAGCAATGTGGAGCCGCCGAAGCCATGATTTATGATAGAGTAGCCGGGGAAGTTATCCTTAACATCCTTCCACATGGTAAAGGAAGAGCTGCCGATAAAGAGGATCGACTTCTTTGCGGGAAAGCCGCGGAGACTATCCTGTCTCTTGAGCTCCCTAATTTCATCATAATACGCAGCTTTTTCCTGTTGTCCAGATACCAGGATGACAGCAAGCAGTGATAAAACGAAAAGAGATATATGTTTCATAACCTTACCTCCGAAATTTTTTAATTACAAAATTCTCCACGTCAAAAAATACTCACCTTATTTCACCTCGATTACTTTAGTCCTCGCTGAAACTCCGTTCTCGTTGATTGCCTCAATTGAATAATAATAGGGCACTTCGGAATCCATCGATTTCATCCAATATTCATTGTTTGCATGCACCATTACAGTGGTGTAGAGTTTCTCGGGATGGGTTCCATAGTAGATGTTATATGCGAAGGCATTATCCACCGGACGCCATTTGATGAATGCGCTTCGTTTATCTTTTTCCGTTCTTAGTACTATGAAGCCTTTCACAACATCCGGTTTGTTTCCGCTTCCTTTCCCGAATATGCGCAAACCGCTGATGGCAAATTTGCCTGTAGGCATGGCAATATTCTCCAGCCGGATATATCGCGCCTGCACAGGTTGTGATAGTTCAACGTAGTCATGAGGAACATCTGTCCTATTGTTACTTTTGTCGACAAGGATGTTCCATTTTTTTCCATCTGTGGAATAATGAAGTTTATACTGGTGGTAGACGCCGAGTGATTTCCCCAGGAAGACACTGTCCATTTCTTTAGAAAAGGAAACGTCCTGATCCGCATAGTTTACCTGTACGGCGTTCACGGTGGATATAGTGCCGAGATCGGATTGGATCCATTCGCCTTTGTTGCCGCTGGTAGCACTCCAGTATGTCTTGATCAATTCGTCTACCGCATGGTTCGCCGCATAGCCACCCAATGTGGAAGAGACCTGCACGGGCTTGTTGTAGTTCAACAACATCCAGCCAGTAAAATAACCTGCGCCCGGATTGGGAGCGATAGCTTCGCCTTTCGGTTGAGTCGCGGAAGGAAGGTAATGAGGGTAGTCGCCAAATGCAGTATTGCAGTACATCATACCGCTTGCGTCGAAGCCTGTTGGCCACATTCCCAGCCTTCGTTCGAAAGTATTTTTCACGGATACCACAGTAGTAGAGATATGCCAGAAGTTTTTGAAATTGTCTTCGAAGGTAGCGCCGTGTCCAGCACCTCTAACGAATCCGCCCAACTTATAACTGAGTGGATCCGATACAGCAGTAAATGGACCAAGTGGATTGTCGCCAACCAGGAGGCCATCGGCATACCCGCTGAATTCAGTACCTGGCGCGCCATACTGCAAGTAATATTTACCCCTATATTTCGTCATATGAGATCCTTCGATGAAGGGATCGAGGAAGGTATTATCCATGTTCTCGCCGAATCGTTGCCAGCCATAGCGCCAATGTTCGAGTAAGTACATCTCCTTTCGCGTTCCTATTGGCTTCATTGTTTTCCGGTCCAACTCAATACCATACATAGGAAATTTGTTGCTACTTCCATTATACATATAGAAACGACCGTCGTCATCGGTGAAGAAGGATGGGTCCCATCCGCCAATTTCGAATGAGTCCACGAGAGGCTTCCATTCATTAGCTTTTGGATTGGTGCTCATCCAAATCGTGAAGTTGCTCGAGTAAGTAGAGCCAAACACGAGCATCGTATCGCCAATGATGCCAACGGCTGGGGCGCAGAGCTCATCATAGATGCCCTTATGCCAGGGGCGTAGGAATTTGCGGGAGTTGAATTTCCAATTCAGCATATCATTGCTCACCCAGTAGCCCCATTGATTAGTGCTGAATAAGTAATAGTCACCTTTATAATTAACAACCACTGGGTCTGCCGTTGCCCGATGTCGTCCCCAATCACTGAAGTTAGGAATGGGGGTATAGCCGTAGTCAATGTTGACGGGGTTGCAATAGGTGGATTGTTGCTTTTGAGCATTCAGGTCGGGACTCATGATGGATAGAAATAGCAGGAAAGTGAGTGGTGAGCGGTGAGTGGTGAGTAGACGCCTACAGTATTGACTAGTCTTTTTCATGCTACGTTGATTAATTGTTTCACGCAAAGACGCAAAGATTCGCAAGGACGCGAAGTCTTACAAGGCCAAAAAGTCTGCAACTCGTGGCAGCCTTTTGCGCCTTTGCGAATCTTTGCGTCTTTGCGTGAAACCTTCTTTGCGTGAAACATATTTATAGATTACCTTTTTTTAATTCCTCCACTGCATGATTCGCGGCACGGGCCGTGAACGCCATATATAATATTGATGGACTCTGGTTTCCCGTACTCGTCATACACGCTCCATCTGTAACATATACATTCTTGCAATGGTGTAATTGGTTCCATTCGTTCAACAGGGAGGTTTCTGGATCCCTGCCCATTCTGATTCCGCCCATCTCGTGGATATCGAGACCCGGGGGTTGCTTATTATCATGAACATTGATATTCTTTGCGCCCGCCGCTTCAAACATCGCTCTTCCCTGCTCTAAAAAATCCTTTACCATTTTATCGTCATTATCATCGTAACCAACTGACGTTATCAAAAGAGGCATTCCATAATCATCCTTCTTGTCTGTGCTCAGTCGCACATGATTCTCTTTCTTCGGTATGGTCTCTCCCTGCATGTACATATACATGCCCCAGGGTCCAGGCTCGCAGAGTTGTTCCTTGTACTCGGCGCCAATTCCATCAGGCTGGTTATAATGCAACTTCTGTCGGTAGCCACCGCTGAAGATCACGTACCCGCCAAGGAAGTCCGTATCCCTCTCCTTTAGATTGCGGAAGTTAGGTATCACGCATTCGGCCGGCCGCTTCACTTTGTAATACTTGTCTTCCAAGCCGTCAAATTCTGCATTCATGCTTCCCCGGTAATTATGAAAGCAAATGTATTTTCCCATTAGCTCGCTGTCGTTCCCGAGTCCTTTGGGGAAGCGATTTGAGGTTGAGTTCAGCAGGATTAGATTGCTGTTGAGTGCTGATGCATTCACGAAAATGATATTGGCAAAGTATTCGGTGGCTTGCTTGGTATTTGCATCTATGACTCTCACGCCAGTGGCCTTACCTTTTTTCTCATCATAAATCACGGAATGCACTACAGAATGCGGCCTGATAGTCAGGTTGCCCGTCTTTTTCGCCCAGGGAAGCGTCGACGTTACAGAACTGAAATATGCACCGAAAGGACAGCCGCGCATGCAAAGGTCCCTATTAAGGCAAAGCCCACGGCCTTGTTCAACATGAATTGGCTGAGGTTCGGTTATGTGTGCCCAGCGGCCTGGGATGTAATATCGATTGTACTTTTTCCAGACTACGTCTTTGAAATGTTTCTCTACTGTGTTGAACTCCATAGAAGGGAGGAATTCGCCATCCGGCATCGATTCGATATTCTCGCGACTTCCACACACTCCAATGAATTTCTCTGTGTGACTATACCATGGCGCAATGTCGCTGTACCTGATCGGCCAGTCGGCGGCATAGCCATAACGCTCTGGAGCAGAGAAGTCCCAGTCACTCCATCGCTGGCAACTGCGCCCCCAGATTAGCGATTTACCGCCTACCTGGTAGCCCCTTATCCAGTCGAACGGTTTCTCCTGGATGTATGGATGGTCCTTGTCGTTTATAAAGAAATGTTTTGTCGTTGCATCATATCCGGCCCCTCTGCTGATAAGTGGGTTTTGATCCCTTGTCTCCTTGGTGATTCTGCCACGATGCGCGAAGTCCCAGGTTGACATGTTCATCGTAGGATAATCTTTCAAGTGCTCAATGTTTCTTCCACGTTCCAATACAAGTGTCTTCAAACCCTTTTCACATAACTCCTTTGCGGCCCAGCCGCCGCTAATGCCACTACCGATGACGATGGCATCATAGCTGTGTTGCTCTTTTCCATCCGTATTAATATTTACATCGACACTATCGGGCATATGATCTCTTGAGATTTATTTCTTGACTACTTGTTTATCCAGGCTCCAGCTTCCAGGTCCGCAGAAAATAAATACCAGGGCAAGCAATACGAAAAGGAATGGGTGCTGATCTTCGTACCAGATCTTGCCAAGGCCTACAAACATACTTATGTAAAGCATAGTGCATGCTACAATTACTGATGCAATCCTGGTTAGGAATCCAATCATAAGCAATAATCCTCCGATAAGCTCTGCAGCCTTTCCTGCATATACCATGATCTTGGCTAGTGGCTGGCCCTTAAACATTTCCCAACCCACGTACCCTTGCATCTTCTCGGCGCTGAACAATTCCCATCCATGATATGCAAGGAAAAAACCGGTGATGATCCTTATAAGCGCGATACCCTGCTGGTCCCACAAAGGAGCGGCGGAAAACATTTTATTACTCATTTCAGTGCCTCATCTTTTTCTTTTGCAAGGAAATTAGCCGAGTCACCAAGACCGTCTGCCTCCCATGTCATCAATGCTTCATCCGGTACCATTTCCAGCGGAACTGTGCTGCTTCCCGACGGTTCGTTGTAGGGAATGTTTGAAGCCCTGTTGTAGCAGGAGATGAGGGACCAACGTGATTTATCTGATGTGTTAGCCTCTGATCGATGGAGAAGGTTGCTATGGAAGAACAGCGCATCGCCAGGTTTCAACTCTACGTAAACTAACTCAAGCGTCTTCAATGCAAGGTCAACGTAATGTTGAGAAGCGCCTACCTGCTCGCCGGCAAAGCCATGTTCAATACGACCCATATGATGAGTTCCCTTGATCACCTGCAGGCACCCATTGGCTTTATTGGCTTCGGTGATGGCGATCATCACGGATATCATTTGGCCTGGGAATAGAAACTCATTTTTATACCAATACCCATAATCCTGGTGCCATTCCCATGCGCCACCTACCTTAGGTTCTTTTTGCATAAGCTTGCTGTGAAAATGGCAAACGGCGCTATCGCCTTCCATGAGTTTATAAGCTGAGTTCACCATCCGCTCACTCTTAGTGAGAAGGCCATAGGTGTCATTACCGGGAGTATACCACAATGATAACTTCGTTTTTTTACCCTGCTGATCGTTCAGGTCAAACGCATGCTTTTGCATAGTGCCATCTTCCGTGGCTATTCGATAAAGTTTATCGGCTTCTTCCCCTGAAAGGAAATTTTCTACTATCAGGTACCCATCACGATGATAGTCGCTGATTTGTTGATTGTTTAGTTGAAAGTTTGGCATGTCAGGAGGTTTAAAAAGTTATAAAGCTTGAAGTTTAAAGGTTTAAAAGTTTGGGCCGTTTAAAGAATGCCACTGACCACTGACAACTCACCATTCACGCCCCCTCACACCATCGGCCACTTAAATTTGCTCTTCAATTTCACTTTCATTCCCGTAGCAGAAGATTTTCTTGCTGCCTCGATGATCTCCAGGACATGAAGTGCATGCTCGGCATTAATTCTCGGTTCGACTCCCTTCATCATTGCTTCTCCAACCTTGGTTGCACCTTCCTGCCATTGATAACCTTCGGAATCCTTCTGGTGTAATTTCGGTGGCTCCGTCCATGAGTTATCCAGGTAGACGCCGTTCGTTTCCCAATCATATCCTATCAATCTCAGATTGCCATAGTCGCCGTATATCTGAATAGAATGAAGCGTCTGGTTGGTAGCCTCGTGCCCGTGCGGATCGAAATAGTTAAATCCACACATTACGTGTGATATCACACCTTTGTCATGTTCGAGCAGCACGTGCGCATTGTCCTCTGCCTCTACTTTGATAATACCTTTATCGTCTATCTTTCTCTCGGGTTTAATGATGCTCGTCATTGCCATCACCGATCTTGCAGGTCCAAGAAGTCCCGTAAGTGTTGCCATGTTATATACGCCAAGATCGGGCATACTTCCACCTAGTTTCTCATAGAAGAAGGCGCTCCATGTAGGACCTGTGTGACCGTATTGGCCATGTGCACTAGCCACACGGCCAAGTTTGCCCTCTTGTATAGCCTTGCTCATGAACACAAATTGCGGACTGTTCACTACAGCAGGCGCTCCCCATATCCTCAGCTTCTTTGATTTTGCCAGATCGAATAATGCTTTACCCTCGGCATAGGTATTTGCCATGGGCTTCTCGCTCCATACGTGTTTGCCGGCTAGCAGAGCTTTCTTATTCAACATCCCGTGTGCCTGCATATCCGTGAGCGTCACCATCATGTCGAATGGAACGCCTGCGAGCATCTTATCAATGTTCGGGTACGTACTCGCCTGTACATTGTATTGTTTCGCCTGGGCTAAAGCACGATCATATTTGATGTCACAAAGGCTGACTATTTCTATCAATGAAGAAGTCTGCAGATGCGGTATATATCTGTTGCTAACGCTACCGCAACCGATAATGGCAACCCGGAGTTTTTTGTCCGGTCGTTGCAGTGCAAATCCTTCCAGGGATGAAAGGAGTGCGGCGGCACCCGCTGCCGCAGTGTACTGAAGAAATTTTTGTCGCGTGATGGTACTCATATGTACACGTTTTTTTATGACTAAGGCTCTATTAGAATTTCAGTTCTTCTTATCGTCTTTGATCCACGGGCTGGAAAATCCCAGCTTCTTCAATCCATTCTGTATGTCCGGGATCTTCATGAATAATTTCCATAGTAGTCCCGTCCTGTAATTTTCAATCATTACTACGATCGGCCCCTGGTCTATTGCCAGGTGAGATTTTGCGTACCAATTGTGATGAATGCTGAATCCATCCACGAAACCGTACTTACTCCAGATTTTGTCGCCAAGATTGTAATAGAAATGACGAATAGCGTCCATGCTTTCCTTCGGGGTAAAGGGGATTGAAGATATGGCTGCAGTCGGTTGAATTACTCCGAAATCGACTTCTGGACAATGCGCGACGTAACCTTTGTAACTATCTCCGGCAGTAAGTCCCCAGCAGTTCTCACCATACCCTTTAAACTTCTTTGGATTCTCAATGCAATAGGCACGATTGATCAGGGTGTGATTGCGCGCCTGTTCGAAATAGTCGATGCCGATAGTATCCTTCAGGCCATTGGGATCTATACCGAGAAAGGTATACTGCTCGAAGAACAAAGGGCCACCTCTATCATAATTCCCTAATGGCAGTGTGTAGCCATAGTATGTCTTACCATTCTTGAAGCCATTGCTACCGGTCCAGGTGCCATCATATACCTGTTTTGATATTCCATGTCGCGGCGAAGATGCTGCAAGGATGTAGGTGATCAGGCATTCATTCCATCCCCACACCGGAAAGTTCATATCGAATCCGTTATAAGGACTCCAGTGCCAGTATAGTTTGTTCTCGCCTTTTGTGTGCCAGTTCCAGTTGGCTGCACCCCACATCTGGTCGATCCTTTTGCGGAGATATATTTCGCGAGGAGTTTTCCCGGTAAAGTATTCCCGTGCGCAGAGGAAACCCATTAGCAGATACGATGTTTCGACGATGTCTGCGCCATCATCCAGCCGGTCAAATCGTATTGTCTTGCCAGTTCGGCCGTTCATGAAGTGCGGATAGATTCCGTGATAGCAATCGGCGTTTATAAGGAAGTCCGCAATCTTTATAAGTCGCCGGATGGCCGTATCTCTCCCGATCCATCCGCGTTCCACTGCGACAATGGTGCTCATGATGCCAAAACCGGTGCCGCCGATGGCGCCAGCGTCTGGACCAAACTTAGTCTTGCTGAAATTAGGCTCATCCCAGGCTTCATTGATGTAATCCCAGTAATGTTCCGCCAGAACCGTATTGCTTCGTTCGAGGGCGAGACCGCTAACGGGGTGGGCGCCTTCCCAGAAGAATCGGAAGGTCTGTCGCTGGACCACCTCTAGTAGTGCCGTATCTGAAAGGTTCTTAATTATTCCGACGGGTGTAATTGCAACGGCGTTATTACGGGCTGAGGATGATTTCGTCTGCGCATGCAACAGCCCTGTAAAGGTTATGGTAATAGCAACTATGGTTAGTTGGCGAAGCATAATATTGCGTTATGTCGATTAATTTTTCTTCCCGATCACGATGCGCGTGTTTAATAAATTATAGGGCATCTCGATCGATATTTTATAAACTTCAGAAGGATACTTGCTAACATCAAACTCGGTTGCTCCATTTGCAACGGGTACTTGTTGTACCAGCCTGTACTTATCATGCCCTCCAATAGCAAAAGAATCGGTAGTTGATAAGTACACCCGGGCCAACCCTTTTTGGAGTATTGGCTTCCAGGTGACACGGATTTTATCTTTTCTATAAACAGCTTTTGCATCGGTGGCTGAAAGCTTTCCGGTTAGCGATACTCCATCTACTTCCCTCAGCCTTTCCCGCGTCATTGTCAACTGTAAAAATCTAGTAAGTGTCGGCAGGATATCGACTATGCCGGGACGCTGCTTTGTAAAACGTTCGTTCAAATCAGCGGCATCGGTTACAATCCACGTCGTTCTTTCCCTGTCGCTTTGTCCTCCATGATCATGACCTTTAAGCGAATCACGTCCGTGATCGGTGGTGATGAAGATGACCCAATCTTCTTTGAAGTTTTTTTCCCTATACTTCATTGCCTCACGGATGCGACCTATCTGCTTGTCCATTTTTTCTACAGCATCGTTCATCTTGTCACCATCTCCATGTCTGTGACCCATCTCATCGGTGTATTCGAGGTAAATCCAAGTGAGATCCGGCGCGGATTTTCGTATTGTCTCGGCGGCCTTGTCCGTTACAGTCTCATCTATGAGGTAATAAAAATATCCGGCAGTATCGTGTGGGAAACGAATGGTATCCAGTTCGAGCCCGTCGAGGAAGTAATCGGGTTGAAGGTTGCCTGCCGCTTTTGCTTCGCTTCCGACCAGTTTTGTGCGATTGTCCAACCAAGTTGAAAAAACAGCTGTCTTCTTTTTTGGGTATTGCGTTTCTAATAAGCGGAAGACGTTCCAGTAGTTATAATTCGGAGCGGTTATATCATTGTCCCAAACATTGTGTTTATTCGCCCAGGTACCGGTGAGAAGACTATTGTACCCCACTGCGGAAATGGTAGGACTTTGAGAGTATCCATCTTTCTCACCTCCAACATAGGCGCGGGCATAACCACCTTCCTTCGCGATTTCCTTTAATGCGGGAGTCTTCTGAGATTCGATCACATCGGCGGGTATGCCATCTGCAATCACGAAGATAGCCTTCCGGGCTTTTTGAGCTCGCAAAATACCAGTCGCTGTTAATAGGATTAATATTAATATACAATTCTTCATATGGCTGAATGGTCATTTGCCTACGGCTCAATTCTTTAAGGCCGGGCTTTCAAACCCTAGTTTCTTCAATCCTCTTTGTATCTCGGGGCAGCTCATGAACAATTTCCAAAGGAGGCCGGTGCGATAATTTTCTATCATCACTATTATCGGCCCCTGGTCGATGGCGAGATGTGATTCCGCTGTCCAATTCTTCGTTTCGTTAAAGGCATCTACGAAACCGTACTCGCTCCAAATCTTATCACCATGATCATAATAGAAATGCCTCAACGCCTTCATGGAATATTCCGGAGTATAGGGAAACGCTGATAATGCCGCTGTCGGAGTGATTGTGCCATTATCATTAGTGGGAGAGTGGGCATCGTAACCATTATACGTATCGCTCGCAGTCAGGCCCCAGCAACTCTCTGAATATCCTTTAAACTTTTTTGGATTCCGTACGCAATGTTCTCGATTGATTAGCGTATGATTTCTGTTTTGCTCCCAATAGTCGGCATACCTGTCTTTCAAGCCCCGCGGATCCAAGCCAAGGAAAGAGTATTGTGAAAAAAACAGGGGGCCACCATAATCGAAACCCAGGGGTAACTTATGTCCGTAGAACTCTTTTCCATTTTTAAAGAAATTGCTCTCAGCCCAACCCCGATGATATACTGCAGGGCTCACAGGATAGTTATCGCCACTTGCAGCGAGAATATACATGATCAGGCATTCGTTGAATCCACGAACAGGGAAGTTCATAGCCCAGCCGTTGTTAGGACTCCAGTGCCAGTAGAGCACTTCCTGGCCGCCCTTGGTAAACCAATCCCATTCTATGCCCGACCACATCCAACCAATTCTATTCCTTAACTCACGCTCTGTGCGAGAGTCGCCGTTGAAATACTGTCTCGCACAGAGTAGACCCTGGAAGAGATAGGAGGTCTCTACGAGATCGGCGCCATCATCCTTCCTGCTAAACGGGATCGTCTTACCCGTCGCGCCATCGAGCCAATGTGCAAATACGCCATGGTACGAATTCGCCTTCAATAAAAAGTTTACCATCTTCAGCATGAACCTTGCTGCGGTATCCCTTGCAATCCATCCGCGTTGTGTTGCAACGATCACGGACATGATGCCGAATCCAGTACCACCGGTTGTGACTACTTCGTGGCCATAACCGAAATTCGCATTGCTGCGTTCTCTCGACAATCCGCTCACGGGGTGAGCAAAATCCCAGAAATATCGGAAGGTTTGTTTCTGTACAAGGTCAAGCAGTGCCGAATCCGACAGTTCCTTTTTCTGGGAAAACATGGTTGCCGGTAGCAGAAGAAAAACTGTTGCAATTAAGCGGGTTCTCATTTATTGTTGGTTTTCTGGTATACTCTTACATAGTCTATTTCCATTCGTATAGGGAAGATGCTGTCATCGACACCTTTCTGACCTCCCCAGTTACCACCTACTGCGATGTTTAGGATCAGGTACATTTTGTTGTCAAAAGGCCAGTATTCATAGCCTTTCTTTTCATTAGGGAAAGTAAAGAAGGGTTTGCCATCTATAGCGACGTTGATTACAGTGCTGTCCCATTCCATTGAATACACATGAAATGCAGTTGAACAATCAGGCACAAATGTGGTGTCTGTCTTTTGGGTTCCTATGATATGATTGTATTGCTTACAATGAATGGATCCATGTACATAACCCTGGTTGTGACCGACATGCTCCATGATGTCGATCTCGCCGTCGTCGGGCCAGACTTTTATGCCTTCCGCGAGTGTCCAGATGGCTGGCCATGAGCCGACACCCGAGGGTACTCTTGCGCGAACTTCCATTTTTCCATACTGCCAGGCCGCTTTACCCTCAGTAATAAGTCTCGCAGAACTATAGTTAAAGGAATCGATTTTTTCCTTCCTTGCTTCAATGACCAACTGCCCATTCTCTACCCGTGCATTGGCAGTATCGCGGTAAGTGTAGTATTGTAGTTCGTTGTTTCCCCAGCCGCCATTGCTGGCGGTATCATAGTTCCATTTAGTTGTGTCGGGCAGGCCATTGTAATTAAATTCATCGCCCCACACTAATTCCCAGTCGGATTTCGGCGAGTTGCAAGCGAAAAGAATAGACATCAATAGTGCCGAAATCAGGAGATGTTTCCTGTTCATTTCTTAGGTTTTTAAGAATTTAGCCGACGAGATTGCTGGGTATTCTCATAGGTAGGGAGCGGTGAAGCCTAGTGATAACATGCCCGCTTTCACCTCGGGACAGCTCGTAAATAAATTCCACAACAATCCTGTACGATAATTTTCAATCATCACGATAATAGGTCCCTGGTCAATGGCCAGGTATGAATCCGCAAACCAGATGTCTTTTAATGAGAACGCATCTTTGAATCCATATTGGCCCCAAAGCTTATCGCCGAGTACATAATAGAAAAACTTGAGCGCTTTCATCGACTCTATCGGTGTGTACGGGAAAGATGAAAGGGCCGCGGTTGGTGCGATAACGCCGATATCATTTGTCGGAGAACTGGCTGCGTATCCATTAGGGATGTCGCTAGCCGTCAATCCCCACACCGAATCGCTATAACCAAAATGATTAGCTGGATTGGCGCGACTATGTTCATAGTTGATCCGGGTGTGATTTGTTGTTTGCGTTTGGTAATTCGCATAAGCATCGCTTAATCCCGTTGGCTTAATCCCCATAAAACTGTAGTGTTCGAAGAAGAGAGGTCCGCCATAGGCAGGACCAAGTGGCAACGGAATTCCATAATAACTTCCTCCGTTGATAAATCCATTCGTCCCATTGCCCGCCCAGCCTGCGGTATAGACGATGGGCGGTATGGAGAAAGTTGTGGATGAAGCGGCCAGGACATATGTTATCAGGCATTCGTTCCATCCCCGAATAGGATGATTCATTTCCCAATTATAATTTGGACTCCAGTGCCAGTACAGAACATTTTGATTATTCTGCCTGAACCAATTCCACTCGACTCCATTCCAAATGCTGTTGATATCATTGCGTAAGGTGACCTCGGCTGGATCGGCGGTATTGAAGTACTGTCTTGCAGTCAGGAGCCCCATCATGAGGTAGGAAGTCTCGACAAGATCGGCGCCGTTGTCCTTCGTGCTAAAAGGAATCGCGACACCTGTGCTACCATTGAGCCAGTGTGGGAATGCCCCGTGAAATTTCTGGGCGGTATTCTTCAGGAAGCTAACCATGGTTTGCAACCGGGTCAAACCTTGTGGTCTCGTGATGAATCCGCGGCTGATCCCAGTAACGATCGACATCATGCCGAAGCCAGATCCGCCCGATGTAATTGTTTCACCTGAAGTATTGCGTTCTCTTGCCAGTCCGCTTACAGGGTGCCCGAAATCCCAGAAGTATTTGAAAGTCTGTTTTTGTACAAGCTCTAGCAATTCATTATCCGTTATAATAGGAAATTTTCTTGATGAATCGATTATCGTCGTTAGTGTAAGATCTGTACCGGTAACTAGTCTTCCGCCGGTTGTAGACTTTAGTTGATCTGTCACAGTCACATGATACCTCGAAAGATAATTGAGAGGGCTCGTCGGTTGCAGGATGATAACACTGTCGCCGTTTGAGTAAGATACAGTGGCATTAATCGCTACAGCAGAATTATCCTGGAATCTAATGTTTGAAGCCACGGTCGCACGGTTGATTGCGGCGCCGAATTGAAAACGAATAGGTGCATTTCTTGGAACATTATAGTTAATCGTCTGGCCGGGGACGCCATTCACCGTCCAGGAACTGATTCCAAAATTCACGGGTGCCGGTGGAGGAGGGGGAGGCGCAGGATCGCCACCTTTACCGCACGCTACAAAAATGCAGCACCCCACTATTATTGAACTCACTATTCTGCGCATGATATTCGATCTTTAAGTTAGAACACAATCGTATTGATAGAGTGCGGAAGAGCCTGCACTTCTGCAGCTTGCCCGTTGATCCATATATAATAAGGAAACCGCCCACTTCCCTGGTTCATTACAACAACGACCATCTTTCCATCTTCGTTCCTGAATGCAGTCGTTAGCAACTGGCTTCGGCTGGCTGCGCTGCTTACCCTCTTCGCGCCGGGCTTTATGAACTTCGAAAAATGTCCGATGTAATAATATGAATTGGTGTAAATAAGTTTTCCAGTCTTAGTATCTCCATGGACAGGGGCGAAGCAGAAGTTCTGTACGTGATTAGGACCTCCTGTCTCATCGAGTAGAATATTCCAATCGGTGAAGCCTACCATACCGTTATTGAAATCATTGATCATGGAACGCCCATACTCCTCACCGAGCACCCATGCATTATATCTTTTGGCATCGAAACTCTCAGCGCAACCCTCAGTGAAGAAAATATTCTTATCTGGAAATGCTTCATGAACTCTCTTAAGGTTCTCATACATTGGTTGACCACCACTCCAGTCTTCGTACCAGTGAAAACCAATACCCCAGATGTATTTCGATGCCTCTGGGTCCTTGAAATAGGTCTGCGCACGCTGGTAGATTAAATCGCGATTATGATCCCAAACAATGATCTTCTTGTCACCAAGTCCTTCTTTTTGCATGGTCGGGCCAAGATGATTTTTAAGAAAATCTGTCTCTTCTTCTCCCGTATATATGCAACTCTCCCAACGTTGCTTTGCCATGGGCTCATTCTGTATGGAGATGCCCCAAACTGGAATTCCTTCCTTTTCATATTCCTTGATAAACTTCGTATAGTAAAGCGCCCAGCTCGCGTAATGATCAGGCTTTAGCTTTCCACCCTGCAACATGTTGTTATTGTCTTTCATCCAGGCGGGTGGACTCCAGGGACTGGCGAAAAGATCCAACTTACCACCGGCCGCGGCAATTGCCTGCTTGATGAACGGGATCTTGTACTTCCTGTCGTGATCGATATTGAAAGTTTTCAATTCCTTATCGTTATTGGAAACGTATGTATACATGTCGCTGCTGAAGTCGCAGCTGTTGATATTCGTACGGGCAACAGTATATCCGATTCCTTTTTCCTTGTCGAAGTAGGCCTGCATGAATTCTTTCTGTTTGTCTGCGGGCAGCTTAGCAAAGGTTTCTGCAGATGCGTCTGTAAGTGCTGCACCTGTACCGAAATAGGTTTGGAAAGTCATATCGGGATCGACGAATACACAGATCTGTGTTTCGAAGGGCTGACCCATTTGTTTGAACTCGAGGGTATCTGTGAGTGATAACCTCAGATTGGCCGTGTCAGCAGTAGTGTATACGAGCGGTTTCTTGCCATCAGTGGAATAGGCGGCCCCGGCCGCTCCGGAAGGCTGGTCTTGATTTGCATCCTTTGTCTGTGAGCAGGCGAAGAGTGCGAGAGTGATCAAAACAAAAAGATTCTTTTTCATTGTGGCTTTATTGATATTAAAATATAGTTGATCCACAGACGGGGTAGGTTCCAGTCATGCGAATTACATAAGAGCTAATGACGTTACTACCAGATATATGTTGATGCCGTTCCTGCGGGCACCGATGTATTCAGCCATTTTCCTTTATAACGAATATTAAATTGAGAGGCATTCGCCCCTTCATTCAATACGATCAAGATCTTTTTTCCATCTGGTGCCTGGAAGGCGACGGTTTGGAGTATCCCTACCAGGTTGCTTGCGATCCGCACGGATCCGGCGGGTACGAACTTCGATGCCTGCGCGATGATGTAGTAGCCGACATTCCTGCTCACTGCTGAGCCGGAGATAGTAATTGCACCCTTACATTCTGTACAACCACCAGGTGTATGCGGATTGTAAGCTTGATCGCTAGCCAGGTTCCACTCCAGCGCGACCTTGCTCCAGTTGCGCATTGAGCCAATGACCACATTTTTGACGTGCCATTTGAAATCGCCATCGAATGAACCGTTGGCTCCTGTCCATTGTTCCGTGAAGTATAAATCCTTATCCGGATATGCATTATGTACCTGCGTCAAAGCACTGATGTCGCCGGCATATAGGTGAAATGCTGAACCGTTGATAAATTGACGGGCTGCAACATCGTTCAGAACGGTAATTGGGTAGCCGGGGTTATCACAATTATGATCCCACACAATGATCTTGGTGGTAATCGCGGCTGCCTGGAAGGCAGGTCCAAGATGTCCCTTAATAAAATCGGCTTGTTGAGTGGCGGTCATCAACATACTAGGGTTGTTTCCTCCATGCTGCGGTTCGTTCTGTATTGTGATGGCATCGATGGTGATGCCTTTCGCTTTCATTGCAAGAATGTATTTTACAAAGTACTGCGCATAGACGCTGTAGTATTGGGGGAGTAGACTTCCACCTATTGAACTACCGTTATCTTTCATCCATACAGGAGGACTCCAGGGGGAACCCATCAGCTTGATTGCAGGGTTGATTGCAAGGATCTCTTTCAACACGGGAATAAGGTCCACGGTATCTTGTGAAAGACTGAAATTAGCTAGTGTCACGTCCGTTTGGCCTGTGGGCATATCGTCGTAGCTAAAGACAGTTGGGCTGAGGTCCGATGCGCCAATGCTTAACCTGAGGTAACTAACACCTATCGATGAGGCTCCGTTGCCGAACAATTCGCTAAGAAGGACGGCCCTGTCAGGCGCATTCATTCTATTTAGAAGCATAGCGCTTCCGCCGGTCAAAGTGTATCCAAAACCATCGACTGATTGCATTCGCGTGGCCGAGTCAACATCTACGAAAGGATCACTATTTGATGTAGTACCGAAAGCGAACACGCCGGGTTGCTTTTGCAATAATGTGGTCGCATTGCTTCTCGTCATCCAAACTTCTGCCTCGGGCCCGGGAGTAGGAGGGGGTGGGGGCGTGCCTCCACCCCCTGTTCCTTTGTTAGTACAAAAACAACATAGAGTAGTTATTCCGAAGACTAAAGGGAACAGGATATATTTATTTCGCATAAGTTGCTTTTGTAATTGATGAATTAATAACAGCGTTCTTTGGCTGGTAAAACAGCAGGTCGTTATTGTTCCTGGCGATCAGAAGTGTCTTGCCTCCATTTCCGTTACTGAATACTTTGAGATCTCTCACTTCCCCTCGCGGTATCGAGAGTTTGCCATTTAGGTTAAATGTTCCGGTGCCCTTATCAAAGGAAAAAAAGGTTGGGAACAGTGCATCGTACCGTCCTTCATAAGGAATGACACCATAGAAATTACCGCCTGCAAGGTAGGTCGTTGTTCCGTCATGCTGCCATGGCACAAACGAAAATACCGGTGCCAGTTGTAATTCTTCTGGCAGGTCTTCCCGGCGAAAATTTCCTTTGCCATCATTAATAAAACAAGAAGATGTCAACGTCTCGGCTTTCATTTCCTGGTAATCCTTGAATAGGTCGTAGAACATGTACTGCACTGTCTTCCCCGCGACATCACTATATTTAAGATAGGCCTTCTTCAATACGGGTAATGGACGCTCCAATTCATCCTTACAAAGGAATGTATATTCATTACCATCTATTGTATAAGCCATTACCTGCTCTGTAGTGCCATTCTTATCAAAATCCTTGGAGTAAAGTTTTAAGGGACCTGATTTTCCAGCATATAGTTTCGAGTTATGCCCCCAGTTTCCTGCAAGTATGTCTACAAAGCCATCACCATTGACATCTGTAGTGCAAATCGTTTGCCACAGACCGGTAGATTGGGGAACATCTGCAGGAGAAAATATACCATTATTATTCATGAAGATCTTCAGCGGCATCCACTCACCGGTTACTAAGAGATCCGGATCGGCGTCGTTATCGACATCTGCAAATGCCGCAGACGTAACCATTCCGAGATTATCAAGCTTTACCAGTGACGTGGCCGCTTCTTTGAAATTTCCTTTGCCATCATTCAGTAGCAGGTATGACGCTTGTGCGTAGCCATATTTTCTTGGATCAGAAAGTCCGCCGACGAAGAGGTCTATGTCTCCATCTTTATCGACATCTGCGGCGGCGACAGATGATTTATTTGTTAGTTGTGGGGGAAACGGACGATCCGCTAATCGGAAGTGACCTTTTCCGTCATTTAGAAATAACTTATCGGCATAGTTCGCATGGCCGTTAGGAAATTCATTTCCGCCACTAACTATATAGAGATCCTTCGATCCATCGTTGTTAGCGTCAAAAAATATTGCGTCAACTTCTTCACTTACGATATTACGGTTGAAGATCGCAGTGTCTGCCGAAGAGAATCTACCATCCTTGTTGCGGATCATTAGACTTCCAGCCTGGCCGGTTGCGCCGCAGACATAGAAGTCATCCAGTCCGTCGTTGTTTACATCGCCTACCGCTACTTTTGGTCCCCGTGTCGATAGCTGGTGAGGTATCAGGTATTGGATATTGAAATCGAGGAAATCATTTTCCTTGTGCGTCCATCCCATATCGCTCTTTGGTACTATCTCTTCCACCAGGCTACTTGGAGCAGGAAAGAAACTTTGGTAGTCGAATTGACCGGAAGCATCCGCCTTATTCACCTGGAGACCCTGGTTAGATTTGGGATTACGTATTAGCTGGAACCTTTGATCAGGCCATACGACCAGGAGGCTATCGATGGTGGCAACACTGTCTAAGCCAAAATGTAGCCTCGCATCACAACTGGATTGAAATCCCCTGGTCAACATCAATTGTTGATATTGCAATTTGTTCCCAGCGAATACATAGGCTTTGGCTCCCAGGCCGAAAGTGTTTACACTATCGCCTTTAAACTGTAACGAAACGAAATGCTTACGAGGGGCATTGTTTTTTAACATCAACGCTTTTTCATCTATGCAGTTCATGACGAGATCAAGATCGCCATCATTGTCGAAATCGGCATATGCTGTTCCGTTGTAGTATCCTTTCATTTTTCCAGTGCCCCAGTCGTTGCTGACATCCTGGAATGAGTTTTCGCCACTTCCTTTGAAAAAGAAAGGGTGAGAACCGCCATCGGGCATTCCATCAATGGCGACATCGTCATATTCATCCGTTTGATTCAAGCCTTTCTTAGTCTGCAAATCAGAAACGAATCGGATGTAGTCGAGATCAACGGGACGCTTTACAATCCCGCTCGAAATGACCAGGTCTTTATTTCCATCATTGTCGAAATCGGCAAACAGAGGGGCCCAGCTCCAGTCTGTGGCCGATACTCCACTCATTAGCGCCGTCTCACTGAAACTCTCACCATTTCCATTATTGCGTTGGAGACAATTCCTTGAGTATTGATTCTGATAGCCCCGAACCTCGAGCTTAACCTTGTAGATATCCGGATTCTCATCACTGCCGTAAGTCTTCAATGTTTTCTCATCGGGTGGCAGCATGTCCACTGTTATGATATCCAACTGTCCGTCATTATTATAATCCGCTACATCATTGCCCATACTGAACCTGCTGTAATGCCCGAAGTGCTTCGCGCCACTCTCAGTAAACGTGCCATCTTGATTGTTGTGGTAGTAATAATCGTTTTCATGAAAATCGTTACCTATGTACACATCATCCCAGCCATCGTTGTCAATATCACCGATTGCGATGCCGAGACCGTAACCAAGATTACTTTGAGAAATACCTGCCGCTTTTGAGACATCTGTAAAACTGCCCGTTGTTGATAAATCATTCCTATATAAAACATCACCGGATTGTGGATCGTACTTCCTGCGTTTAGAAGTGTCGACGATATTAGCATGGGGTTGCTGCGATTGGTTGAGTACGTAGCAATCAAGGTCACCATCACGGTCATAGTCGAAGAAGGCGGACTGCGTAGTAAAGCCTGTGAAATTGAGACCATACTCCTTCGCCATCGGAACGAAAGAATTATTGCCTTTATTTAAGTAGAGTTCGTTGTTGCCCGTGAGCTCGTATTTGGAGCTGACAGCACTCACGTATATATCAAGTAAGCCATCACTATTGACATCGGCCATCGACACGCCGGTGCACCAGTCAGCTGTTCCGGCAACACCTGCTTTTTCGGTTATGTCTTCGAATTCGAAATTCCCTTTATTCAGGTAAAGTTTATTATTCCCCTTGCTATTAGCGGTAAAGTAGATATCCGGTAGTCCGTCATTGTTGATGTCACCCGTGGCGACACCGCCTCCATTGTAATAATATAGGTAGTAGAGTATATTAAGATGTTTTTTTTTCTCCAGTTTATTCTCGAAATGAATGTTGGTAGACGAGGGTGACATCTCAACAAATAATCCTTCCGATGATTGTCGACATGATGTTATGAGAAGACAGGCCGAAAGAATTTTGATGGTTACCCTTAGCATGAGAAATAAATTTAAAGGGCTGATACGTGAGTACAGCCCTTTACTAATTTTGAAATAAGATTACGACTTTGTTTTACAGCTTGCTGTTGTATAGCGCCAATACTTCGGACGCGGTCAACACTTTGCCATACATCCTGAATTGATCAATTCCACCATTGAAACCGAGAACCCAACCATCGGTAGGGCCTGTGATACCGGCTTGCTTGTTCCATCCTCCGACAACCAGTGAACCGGCATTGCCGTCGTTGTCTGTAAGTTTAACAGGCCCGCGTGGATTGCCTCCGTTCTTCATATCAGTCAGGCTGGCGGCGAGGCCAGTTATGGCAGCACCATCAAAGTAGTATGTCAGCTTAGACGTTGTTTGATCGTAAACGAATACCAATTGGTGCCATTGACCGTTTAATACCGGCTTCTGAAGAAGGTTAGGCCCAACGAATTCAAACCACTGGTCCATTACTGCAAACTTCATAGCCGCCGCAGTTGTGCTGCTCTGACCTTGGTCCTCGAACATCAGGAATATTGCGCTATTATGCCAATAGTCCTTATTGGTGAGCGAGAATACAAATCCAGCTCCACCTGCCCAGGGAGTTGCCTTAATCCATACGGAAATGCTAAAGCTGGTAGAGGTGGCAAAGTCATTTGCTGATGCATACTTAATGGCCTTGTCAAACACACCTTGCACGGCTTTTCCGGAAATTCCGGGAATTGATGCGAGGGGATTGCTTGAGGCGAAGTTCGCCCTGATGCTGTCTACAGCATTCATCAACGGATCAGCTGAACTGCCATCGTAAGCTGCATAGAATTTCAGGGGACCGCCGGGTGCGTTGGCATCCTTCGGATAATCACCCAATGAGGGTCTTTCCTTTTTTTGACAACCCAACACTGACAGCATCGCCAGAACTCCCAGGGTATATAACTGTATTTTATGTTTCATTTTCATTACGTTTTCAAGTTAGAAATAATGGGACAGTATTTCATGCCCCATATTTATTCGATTACCATTCTGGATTCTGGACAATTGTCGTTCCGCACCTGTTGATCACCGGTTGTGGGATTGGATAATACCTGGCCCTATGGGTATAGCCCAATGGTCCAAGCACACTCACTGCATCGCCCCATCTTACCAGGTCAAAGAAACGTTCGCCTTCAACGCCGAATTCAACTCGCCTTTCATGCTTGATGGCAGCCCTCATTTGAGCCTGGTTGACGAAAGCAACAGCAGGCATACTAACGCGTGCCCGTACCATATTAAGATAGGTGGCTGCAAGAATGCCATTGGCAGACTCATTAGCCGCTTCGGCAGCCATAAGTACTACGTCTGCGTACCTGATAACTCGCTTGTTAATCCAGCTTGGATTGTCGCTGTGATTGGTTGCGGCACGTTTTGCAGGATCAGCATATATCTTCTTATTCCAGTATTTGCGAGGAAGCGGTCCGGCAGGGATGTCGAATATGGAATTTGGAAGGACCCTTCCATATCCACCAGTTGCAGGATCATCGGACTGACCGGAGAACAAGATGGTTGAGCCTTTGCGTGGATCATTTGCTTCAAAGGCATTCACGAGATTATCTGTTGGTGTGTTCCATCCCCATCCAAGATTCCATCCGGTTGCAGTCGCAGCTCTTACCCCTTGGGTAGTAGCGTAGACCATACCTTGATCGACGGCGCCGTTTGGACTTACATATGCCTGTATTTCAAAGATGGACTCACTTGAGTTTTCTCCCGCGTCCTTGAAGATTCCGAAATAACTTGGGAATAATGCGTATGTCCCTGAGTTGATGATTTGTTGCGCTACGCCAAGCGTGGTAGCCCACTGTTGTCTATAGAGGTATGACTTAGCATGCAATGCTGCTGCGGCACCACTCGTCAACCTTCCGGGGTATTGAGCGCCCCAGGTAGTTGGAAGATTAGCCCTTGCAAACTGTAGGTCCTGATCGATGAATGCATACACATTAGCTACGGAGGATTTTGCTATGCAAAGGTCAGCCGACGCATTGATCTTCTTATCGTAGATAGGCACCTCGCCAAATGTTCTCACCATGTCGAAGTAGGAATAAGCTCTAAGGAAACGCGCCTCGGCGATGTTAGCTCTTGTGATGGCATCGTTTACTCCGAGTGAATCGGCCTTAGCGATCGCAGAATTGGCAAGTGAGATCAGGCTCACGTGATCATCCCAGTAGGTATTGGTTGCCCAAAGGTCCTTCACATACTGAAACTGGTCGAAAGGAGCAACCCACTCAGCTCCATCTGCTGCATCGCTTCCTTTCTCCGAGTCATCGGATCTGAAGTCGTGTATGCCAATCCAGGGAATGCTGGTAAATCCTGCGCTGTTGCGAAGATTGCTATATAAACCAAAGATCTCGGCTTCAATGCCTCCTTGATTTAAGTCGCCCAGTGTTGCGGTTAGTGGCTTGCGATCGAGGAACTTCTTACAGCCCCCAAACAGTATCGGCATCGCCAGTAGAACAACATAAAAAATGATTCTGGTCTTTTTCATATGTCTCTATTTATTAAATTATCTTAAAAAGTCACGTTTAGGCCAAAGGTTGTTACAAGCGGAATCGCATTTCCTGCATAGTCTACTCCGAACTGAGTGGCAGATCCTCCGAACTCAGGTGAATAACCAGAATTTCTCTTCCACGTCTTAAGATTCTGCGCATTTACAAAAAGGCGCAGGCTCTTCAAATGTATCCTGGATATCATAGTTGAAGGGAAATTGAATCCTGCCTGCACGTTTCTTATACGGAAATAACTACCGTCCTCGATCTCGTAGGTTGAGATTTCATAGTTGATCCTATGATTCTGACCCAAGATTGGATCCCAATTGGATGTTCCATCGCCGTGCCACCTGTTTATCTTGAAGGCAGGATAGTTCACTCTCTGGAACGGAGATTCCGTACCACCCCAATGCCTAAACACCTCGTTTCCGTAAACACCACCGAAGTCAACACCAACATCGAATCCTTTGTATGTCAGGCTTACCGAACCGCCATAAGTAAAGTCCGGCGTTGGGTTTCCAATGATTGTCTTGTCCTGCGCGTTAATGATGCCGTCACCATTCACATCCTTGAATTTGAAATCACCCGGACCATAAACAAACTCCGTATTTACGGGCGAGTTTAACTTGTCCGCGTAGCTCTGGTACAAACCTTCTACAATATAACCATAGAAGGAGCCTACTGGCGACCCTACTCTAGTGATTGATGGTCCGTTGAAAATTGGGGTACCGTTACCAGCCAATTCAAGAACCTCATTGTTAAACGTAGTAAAATTACCGCTAACAATTAAGTTCAGATCTCCACTAAGGCGTTGAGTCCAGGAAGCAGCGAGTTCAATTCCGCTATTCTTAAGCGCTCCCTGGTTCAGGAGTCCATCAGCCAGCCCACTACCTTGCGGAACCTGGGAAAGCAGACCCTTCGTCGTTTTTGTATAATAGCTAGCATCGAAATGCAAGCGTCGTTGAAAGGCGTCGAGCTCAACACCGACTTCCTTTGAGTGATTCCTTTCCCATTTCAGGTTGGCATCCTCTAAGTAAGCCTGCTGTGCTGCAGTGTAAACCAAGTCACCAAAGACGGCAGCCGTACCACCTGCGAGAAGAGGATAAGCAGGGTAACGGTAACCACCAGTATTCTGCACTCCCAAAACTCCCATTGAAGCTTTTAATTTCACAAAATCAAAGAAGCGCTGAGACTGCATGAAGTTCTCCTTAGTCAATTCCCATGCAGCACCTACTGCCCAGAAATCCTGCCACCTGTTTCTTGGGAATACAGAAGAACCATCTTTCCTGTATGAGCCATTGAGGTAATACTTACCCTGGTAATTATATAAGGCCCTCATCAGTAGCGAGGCCGTTGTTCTCTCATATTGATCAGAACCGGACTGGCGAGAGAGGGGATCTTCAAAGCCGTTTGTCACATACCAAAATCGCTTGTCGTTCGGTATGGCGTTTCCAGTAGCACTTTGCCTGGAGGACGCAGACCTGCCAGCGTACCTGAAATCATATGTAGTAAAACCAAGCAGACCTGTAATATTATGATCGCCGATCCTTCCCTTATAGTTCAGGATATTATCGGTCTGGAATTTCCTGTACGTTTCGTCGCCTTCACCTACTGCAGTCTGCCTTCCATATAAGAATGGTGCATTGACCGAAGCATCATATGCGAGATAGAGCGGAGAGTAAACCCTGCGATTCACATTGCTGATATCGGCATAAGCAGTAGACCTGAAGCTGAAATTTTTCAGGAAACTGATCTCTGCAAAAGCACTAGCTACAGTCCTGTATTCCTGGCTGATGGTCTTATCCCACTCATTCTCGAGAATAAGCAGAGGGTTGACTACGCCGGAGTTCTGAATGCCCGGAAGTTCATAATAAAGATTGTAATTAGCACTATCCAGCCCATAAGGATTCTTGGCATACACTGATCTGGTTCCAGCCGAAACATTCGGTATCACCTTTCTTGCAGCATCAAGTATCCAATCTGCACCATAAGGATTGTCTTGCTTGCTGGCGTTGATGTTGAATCCAAGTTTCAGGAATTTATTTATTTTAAGCTCATCTGCGATGGAGAGAAGGATCTTCTTCAACTTTTCATGCTTGATGATGCCCTCGTCGGTAGTATAACCGAAACCCATGTAAAACTTGTTCTTGTCAGTGCTTGACGAGATGCTTATGTTGTTTGCGTTGAATTTGCCCGTCCTAGTTACAGCATCCACCCAATCCGTGTTGGCATTCCAGATGTTGTAGTCGAAGGGTGAGAAAGCTCCGATATTCAATTTCTCTTCTTCAAATAAGGTTTTGAATGTCTCGGCGTCTGCCCATTCAATCTTGTCAACCAGCTTCTTGATACCATAAGAAGTATTGAAGTTGATCAGCGTCTGACCGGCTTTTCCTCTCTTGGTAGTGATTGCGATAACTCCATTCGCTCCGCGAACACCGAAGATCGCGAGTGAAGAAGGATCCTTGAGGATTTCAATGGATTCGATATCGTTCGGGTTGATATAATCAATGTTATCATTGAATACTCCATCTACAACATATAGTGGATGGATGTCACCACCAAGGCTATTCGTTCCCCTGATGCGGATGTCCGGAGCACGGCCTGGAGTTCCACTATTAACTACTGTAAGACCCGCAACCTTGCCTTGCAAGCTGGCTACTGGGTTAGTATTTGGTTTATCGGCAACCACTTTACCATCAACTTTTACAATGGACCCAGTCAGGTCACGCCTACTGGCCGTACCATAACCGATCACAACCACCTGGTCCATGATCTTTGTAGATGTCGTTAACCCTACTGCAATCTCTGATCTTCCAGCTAAAGCAATTTCCTGCGGATCGTAACCAACGGACGAAACGATCAAAGTCACATTACCATCTGGAACAACCAGTGTAAAGTTTCCCTCATTGTTTGTTGTGGTTCCGATTGTAGTTCCCTTCACCTGGATGGATGCTCCAGCTACGGCAATCCCACCATCTCCCGTCACTTTACCCCTAATAGTAACATCAGGAGCGCGTTCTGGGGCATTAGGGTTTTCTTTAATGACGATAAGATTGTTATCCATTACTTCGTAGAGCAATCTTGTCTTCTCCAACAAGATGCGAAGTACCTCCACCAGGTTTGCGTTTTTCACATTCAGTGAAACCTTTTCCCTGATGTCTTCCAGTTTGTTATTGTAAAGGAATCTGTAGTTAGTCTGCTTCTCAATAGTTGAAAGGACACCGGCTATTTCCGCTTTCTTTACCCGAATGCTGATCTTGTCCTGGCCGAAACCAGTTGCCGACACATTCAAAGTGAAAAAGAGGATAAATAGCGAGGTCAGTTTCATAATAAGCAGTACTCTTGATTGCAACGGTTTTTTAAGAACCGTCATAAAACATTTCATATTTTTAGCATATTAAGGGTTAAACAATCCGACGTTGGTACTTTTAGTTTTAGCCTTTTACCTGGGAATGCGTCAACATTCACCGCCCCTTCTTTCTTTCTCAGTGATGAGGAAGAGGAAGGGGAATTTTATTTTTAGCGTCTAGTTTTTGAACTGACGAATATTTCATTGCCTTTTGTCTCATAATCGAATGGAACGGCCGTCTTCAGGGCCACGAATGCTTGCGTTATCGTCTCCTTCTCAAATGATCCATTAAAATTTAAATGTTTAACCTCTTCATCTGTAAACACAATGGTGACATTGTACCATCTTTCCAGTTTCCTGGACAATTCTTCGAAACTATCTCCTCTAAACTCAAGGCGACTATATAGCCACGCTGTCTCAAACCTTTCATTTTCCTTTTTCGTACTATCAATCGGCGCAATGATGAATGTGGCAGGTAATGCCTTGGTTGGTATCGACTTTATCTCCTGAGACAAATCATCAGTTTCTTTAGCTGCTTCCTTCGCGAGAATGAGCTTCTGATTTGGTTTCAATTCAATTGCTTTGCTCGATGTCTCTTCATGACGAAAAACTTGCACCAGCCCGCGGTATAATGTGGTCTCTACATTCTTGTCTTCGGGATATGATTTTACGTTGAAAGCGGTACCAAGCACCTTGATATCGATGCCGGAAGTATGAACAATGAACGGGCGGTCGACCTGTTTGACAACATCGAAGAAAGCTTCACCTTCTAGCCTGACTTCCCGTGTCTTTTCAGAGAAGTTATGATCATAATAAAGTTTAGAACCGGCGTTCAGCCATACAGTGGTACCGTCTGGCAGGAGGGACCGGGTCCTGCTTCCCTTACGCGCTTCCAACGCTTCCTGCTTTGGGCTTTCACTTCTGCCTGAGAGCGCCTTCCAAAATAAGCTACCAGAAACGAGGATCAATATGGCTGCTGCTGAATACCATAACCTCTTGCTGCTTATGCGTTTGACTGGGGAATGCAGTTCTGCGACCGGGGCTTCAACCACGGCTTTATTGATAATGCGGGAAATGGAGTTTCTTGCGTCCTCGTTATTAGGAGTCTCGAGGGAATTTTCTTTTTCTGACCAGATGCGGGTAAGCACATCATACTGCTGCTGCAATGCTTCATCCTCGCGCAGGATGAGACTGAGCTCCTCCTGTTCCTGGCGGGAAGCTTCGCCGTTGAGCGTTTTGGCTATGAGATGCCAGATTTGGCCGGGTGTATCCATACAGCAGTTATCCTCGTCTTTATAAAGACAGGAAAATCAAAGATATCTACTAAGTTTAAGGGGAAAATTCTCAGATTTCTTTCCTTGCGGTCTGAACGCCGTGGGAATGCTTGACCGGCTTCTGGATTTGGAGTGCCGTACAGATCTTCTTAACCGCTATAGCCATTTGAACGTCAATGGTATTGACCGAGATATTGAGGATTTCGGCTACTTCCTTGTATTTAAGTCCGTCTTCCCTGACCAGCTTGAATATCATCTTGCACCGCGGTGGCAGCGATTCGATGGAATGCTGCATCTGTGCCATCATCTCGGAAGTGATCATAAGGTCGTAGGGATCGCTGGCGAATTCATCGATTGCGGTATCGAGATAATCGAAAGGTGCGGCGACTAGCTCCTTTGCTTTTTGGGAGAGTTTGTTTAGTGCCTGGTTTTTTACAGACACATACAAGTAAACCGTTATGTTTTCGATTTCGATGATGCGATGGCGGCCTGCCCAGAGTTTCACGAACACATCTTCCACCAATTCTTCGGCAATCTCCTTTGAGCGGACCAGTGATACAGCGAATAGATTTAGCTTCTTACCGAAGTGAAGGTAGATGAGCGTGAAAGCGCTTTCATCGTCTTCGGCAATTCTGGCTTGCAGTTCTTTTAGTTGAACAGGGGTGTATAGCTCGTTTGCAGGCAATCGAAACAGTTTACTACTAACATCAGGCAGTACTAAGGTATAATATTTCTCAGAAAAAAAGTACACGCGTCTTTTCCATAGAAATTTCTTTGACTCTAAATCGACGAACGGTAAAAAGGATTTCCATTCAGCCGATGGGTTTTCGTAAATTTGAGCTCAAATTTTTCTTGCCATGCCTGACCAGGAAACCGTGCATCCGGATGCCCTTGTAGAAAGGATATTCCAGGACAAAATAGACCAAGAGGTGAAGATTGAACCGAAGGACTGGATGCCCGACGCATACAGGAAAACGAATATCCGTCAGATAAGTCAGCATGCGCATAGCGAAATCGTTGGCATGTTGCCGGAAGGTAACTGGATCACCAGGGCTCCATCACTCAAACGCAAGGCGATTTTGCTGGCAAAGGTGCAGGATGAGGCGGGACATGGACTCTATCTCTATTCCGCAGCAGAAACACTAGGCACCACGCGAGAGCAAACCATCAATGATCTTCATAGCGGCAAGGCTAAATACTCATCAATTTTTAATTACCCGACTCCTTCGTGGGCGGATATGGGTGCTATCGGCTGGTTGGTCGATGGCGCGGCAATATTGAACCAGGTGATGCTTTGCAGGACTTCATATGGACCATACGCAAGAGCGATGGTGAGGATATGTAAGGAAGAGAGTTTTCACCAGCGCCAGGGTTTCGAGATACTCTGGGTATTGTCGAAAGGCACGGATGAGCAAAAGGCAATGTGCCAGGAATCGATCAATAGGTGGTGGTGGCCATCGTTGATGATGTTTGGGCCGCATGATAGCGCATCTACTAACAGTGAGCAAAGCATGCTTTGGAAGATAAAGAGGAAGAGCAATGATGAGCTTAGACAAAACTTCGTCGATATGTGTGCTGAACAGGTAAAGGTGTTGGGCATGACGCTTCCCGATCCAAATCTCAAGTGGAATGCTGAGACGAAGCATTATGATTTTGGTGAGATCAACTGGGATGAGTTCTGGAACGTTGTGAAAGGAAATGGTCCCTGCAACAAAGAACGAGTCGCCGCGCGTAAGAAGGCGTGGGAGGAGGGTGAGTGGGTGAGGGAGGCGGCGGCGGCGTATGCAGCTAAAAGGGAAGAACTAGTTGATTAAGTTGATTGGGTTGATTGAGTTGATTAGTGCGTGCACCCTGATCAACTCAATCAACTCAATCAACTCAATCAACTTAATCAACATAATCAACCGAATGACATCTCTGATAAAAAAATACTACTACGGCGACATTCCCGAAGACAAATCTGGCGGCGCCGATATTCCATCGAATAATGTGAGGCAAAGTGACTGGCCGCTCTGGGAAGTATTTATTCGGAGCAAGCAAGGCCTGGATCATAAGCATGCAGGCAGTCTGCATGCGGCCGATGCGCAGATGGCGATTGAAAACGCAAGGGATGTATATACTCGCCGTATGGAAGGGGTGAGTATATGGGTAGTGGAGAGTAAGCATATGCATGCCTCCAATCCCGAAGAATCAACGAGTTTGTACGAGCCTTCGGAGGATAAGATTTATAGGCACCCGACGTTTTATGACTTACCTGAGGAAGTGAAGCATATGTGATTGTTGATTAAGTTGATTGGGTTGATTAAGTTGATTGGGCTTCCCACTTATTTAAAGTGAAAAAGACTTATTCTAACAGTGAAAGTGCGGTCTTTTTGTGTTTGCTTGAGATTAAATTGATACATGCATGAAAGATCTTACCAAAGCTTTACTGAGCTAGAATTGTGGAAGCGTGCGAGATTTCTCAAGAATGAGATTAAGGAGACGGTAGAAGCCTTTCCACAATACGAACGATATAGGTTAACGGATCAAATCATTCGATCATCGAGAGGCATAAACGCAGCCATTGCCGAAGGCCACGGAAGATTCACATTTAAGGATCAACTGCATTTTTGCATAATTGCACGAGGATCGCTGAGTGAAACTGAAAATCATTTGATCGACGCGTTAGATTGTAAATACATCACAGTTGAAAAATGCGAGTATCTCCAAAACATAGTCAATGACGTGAGAAGGCTATTAAATGGGTATATCAATTATTTAAGAAAAAACATGTTTCCGAAAATATGAATACTGATCAACCAGGGGGCAATCGGAGTAAGCAAGGTTTACCCGGCAAAGCAGGTAACGGTCTTAGTCAACTTAATCAACCCAATC
>JACMKU010000212.1 GCA_014379965.1 Chitinophagaceae bacterium | reverse complement strand
TGACCGTCGAATCGAGACCAAAATTCTTATCACCCATTAAAGATTCGCCGGAAAGTTTGAGAAGAATACGTTTGTACTTTGGAAGCATGAGCCGGTATTTAGTTACAGATTGGGGTGCGAAGATAGGGGATAATAGTGAGTGGTCAGTGGTCATCGGTGAGTGCCGTCCTCGCTCTCGCTCTGTTTCTGTTTCTGTTCCTGTTCCTGTTTCTCTTCCTCGCTCCCGCTCTGTTTCTCGCTCAAGGGTCTAAGAAAAACCGATGGAAGAAAACAGAAACAGGAACAGAGCGAGTGCGAGAGCGGGAGCGAGGATAGCAGCACTAACCTCTAACCGCTCTAACAGAATAAACCATCGGAATCTTACCCTCCATCCCCCTTACCCTCCAATTCCCATCATCACCCTGTACAATGTTATTGAAACACGGATAGGGAGAATAGGTAAACTCGTTGAATTGTTCAATCCTTAGACCTTGCGATAACAAAGCATTCAGCACTTCACTGATGCTATGATTCCAACTATATTCTTTTCCCTGGATGTCGGCCTCACGATCGGTATACGTCCCTTCGCTTTCCGTGACGATGATCTCGCGGTTGTCGTAATGATATTTGATATGAGTAAATTCATCATCGAACATCCAGACCACTGGATGGAATTCTGCCATGTAGAATATGCCGCCGGGTTTTAAGTAACGTTTTATGATTTGGGCCCACTTCTCAAGATCGGGCAGCCAGCCTACTACGCCATAGGAAGTGAATACTATATCAAACTTCTCGTCGAGGTGTTCGGGAAGATCGTAGACGTTGCAGCATATGAACTTCGCATCGAGGGCGAGCTCGTCATTTAGCTTCCTGGCCTCTTTCACGGCCTCATCAGACATGTCTACGCCGGTGACCCTGGCCCCGCGTCTCACCCAGTTGAGACTGTCCATTCCGAAATGGCACTGCAGGTGAAGCATCGTCTTGCCTTTTACATCCCCAAGTTCACTTGTCTCTATGGGCGTCAGCACATCTTTGCCTTCCCGGAAGGCGGCAAGATCATAAAAGTTGGAATCCTTGTGCACGGCTGTACGCTTGTTCCAGAGTTCCTTATTGGCCTCGAAGTATGAACTGAAATGATCCATCATGATACCACAAACATAAAAAAAGCGTCCCGATCTGGCTTGATCGGGACGCTATTCATGTATGAATTGAGTTTTAGCCTGGAAATTATCCGAGCGCTACTCTTTTGAATTCGGTCACTTTGATGTCTCCTGACTCTTTCAGGTAATCAGCTACTGACTTGCCGCCATCTTTCACGAAGGCCTGCGCTGTCAGCGTCTGCTCTTTGAAGAATGCACCCATCTTACCTTCTGCGATCTTGGCAAGCATGTCATCAGTTTTGCCAGACATCTTTGGATCCTGTTTCATCAGTTCGACGATGATATCTTTCTCACGGCTGATCACGCTTGCAGGAACGCTTGCGGCATCAACGGCAACGGGATTCAAAGCGGCGATCTGCATGGCAATATCCTTTCCTACTTCTGCACTATCCTTGCTCAAGCCTACCAATACACCAATGCGATATGCACCGTGGATGTAAGAAGCTACATATGGAGCATCTACACGCTCGAATTTAGTTACACCTATCTTTTCACCGATGGAAGCGAGCTTGTCGTTTACCAATTCCTGTACGGTAGCATTACCGGCCTTAACAGATAAAAGTTCGTCCAGTGATTTTACGTTATTTGCAATTGCAGCATCGGCAATGGTCTGTCCAAAGGCGACGAAGTCTGCATTCTTCGATACGAAGTCTGTTTCACAGCTCACGCATACAACGATACCGGATTTGTTGTCCGAAGTCGTCTTCGCGATCACTACACCTTCCTTCGCTTCACGATCACTTCTTTTAGCTGCCACTTTCTGACCCTGTTTCCTTAACCAGTCAATAGCTGCTTCGAAATCACCATTTGTTTCTGTCAGAGCCTTGCGGCAATCCATCATTCCCGCACCAGTTGCCTGGCGGAGCTTGTTGATATCCTGTGCGCTTATTGTTACTGTACTCATACCCTACTAATCCTCCTGAGATGGAGATTTATTTTAGTTTAATAATAAGATTATCTCTGCTGAGCGAGTCGAAGGATTATCTCCTTCCACCGCCTGGGCCTCTGCTACCGCCAGCTCCACCGGGTGTACGACGCCTTTGACCACCGCCACCGGGACCACCAGGACCGCTTGGAGTACGACCTCTTCCACCGCGACCACCTTCAGCCTGTGCTTCTGCTTCCATACGGGCTGCTTTTCTTTCCTTATCATCGTCGCTCATATCATCTGTTTCCTCTTCCTTGGCAGCTTGTCTTTCAGCAAGACCTTCAGCGATTGCAGCTGTAAGGTAATTGGTGATGATGGCGATAGACTTGGTAGCATCATCATTTGCGGGAACCGCGAAATCAACTTTATTGGGATCGCAATTCGTATCAACAACACCAAAAGTTGTGATGCCGAGACGCTTTGCTTCTGCAAGTGCAATATGTTCGTGACCGATGTCAACGATGAACAACGCAGCCGGTACGCGACCAAGCTGGGCTATACCACCCAATACCTTTTCCATCTTGTCCTTGTCACGGCTAAGTGTCAAACGCTCTTTCTTGGTAATGCTGTCGAAAGAACCATCGCCGAGCATCTTTTCGATGCTTTGCATTTTCTTCACGCTCTTACGAACGGTGTTGAAATTGGTAAGCATACCACCGAGCCACCTTTCGGTTACGAAGGGCATGTTTACCCTGCGGGCGCTTTCATTGACGATATCTTTCGCCTGCTTCTTAGTTCCTACAAAAAGGATTTTCTTTCCGCTACGAGCGATCTGCTTCATGGCTGCAGCAGTCTCTTGCAGGGCTTCAACGGTCTTGTTAAGATCGATGATGTGAATACCTTTCTTTTCTGCAAAGATGTAAGGGAGCATCTTTGGATTCCACTTCTTTTTCAGGTGACCAAAATGTACGCCTGCATCCAAAAGTTGCTGTTGAAGTGAAGTGTTATTTTCCATTTATTTTAATCTTTTAGCCGACATCCTGGAGGATATAACAGCCAGTTAAAAATATTGAGTTGCTTGCCTGTTGTTTTCCCGGGATACCCGGGAATACAGTAGGGTTGAATTAACGTTTAGAGAACTGGTAGCTTCTTCTCGCTTTCTTGTGTCCGAATTTTTTACGCTCAACGGATCTTGGATCACGCTTAAGCAATCCAGCCGCCTTTAATGCAGGGCGAAATTCCGGATTGAGATCAACCAGTACACGGGCAATACCGAGCATCGCTGCCTCGGCCTGTCCTTTAGCACCACCACCAGCTGCATTGATCTTCACATCGTACTTACCGACGGCATCAATGGTCTTTAGGGGACGCTCCACCTGGTTCTGCAGGTATACCAGAGGAAAATATTTCTTATAGTCTTTATCGTTCACCACGATCTTGCCATCTCCTTTGGAGAGGAATACACGGGTGACAGCTTCTTTACGACGACCAACGCTATTTTTTTGCTTTTCCATTTATTTAGCTTTTAGCTGCTTTTAAATTTAATTCCTTAGGTTGTTGTGCTCCATGGGGGTGATTAGCGCCTACGTACACGAATAACTTCTTGTACATCTTGCGGCCGAGACGATTCTTCGGAAGCATGCCTTTGATGGCTCTTTCGATAACAACCTCGGGACGACGTTTTTGCAAGTTAGATGCAGTCTCTTCCTTACGTCCGCCAGGATAACCTGTAAAATGGTCGTAGATCTTTTCTTCGAGTTTGTTGCCAGTGAAGACAACTTTCTCAGCATTGATGACCACGACATAGTCGCCGGTGTCTACGTGGGGGGTGTAGTATGCTTTGTTCTTTCCGCGTAGAATGGCGGCGATACGTGCACACATACGACCAACGGTTTGATTAGTACCGTCCACAACATGCCAGTTGCGTTGGACGGTAGCCTCGTTCGCGTGTTTTGTAGTAAAATGTAATTTGCTCATTTGAGTGAATCTTTTAGCTGCGAGACGGGCTGTGCCACGCCGGCAGTAGTTATGTAATGAAAACCGGGAGCTATCCCTCCCAGCTTCCCCATTTTAAAGCCTTTTGCTCGCGCAAAGGTTTATTATTTGGGGGTGCGAGATAAGAGTGTGTCGATTACGAACCTAAAAATCGTGTGGCTTATTTTAAAGAGACCCTTACAAGGCGTTGATTTACAATAAATATATTCACCATAAATTTGAGTAGGTCGAAACTTCCCGGTAAATTGCTTTGAATTTTCAACCCAGCAATCCCTCTTAATAACATGCCTACACACCTACTCAACCGCACCCAATTTGGCGACCCGAGGAACGCCGGCAATCTTATGTCCCTTGAAGAGGCACATTCTTTATTGACAGAATGGGTTCCAAATGAGCGTTTACGCCTTCATATGAAGCAGGTGGCTGCGGTGATGAAGGCCTGGGCCATTGAAAAAGAGGGTGCGGACGAACATACTGCGCAGAAATGGGAGATCGCTGGGTTGCTGCATGATGCTGACTGGGAGAAGTATCCCGACCAGCATTGCAGTGTGATTATCGAAGAATTGGAGAAACGAAATATCGACCCCGAAGTGATCCGGTGTATCGCGTCGCATGGACCGGGGTATTTCGGAGTGCAACCTGTCTCGAAGATGGATAAGATGATCTATGCAATTGACGAACTCTCCGGATTCGTGCATGCGGCGGCGCTGATACGGCCAACCCGATATGAGGGATTAGAAGTTAAAAGCGTGATGAAGCGATTGAAAACTCCTTCATTCGCGGCGCAGGTAAATCGGGATGATATTACTGATGCGTTGTCACGGATGGAGGATGTGACGCTGGAGGAGTTGGTACAATTTATTATAGACCATCAGAGAGAGGTGGAGTAGTAGACCGAAAGTCGGGGAAGTCGGGAAAGACCGGAAAGTCGGGAAAGTCCGGAAGTCCGAAAGACCTCTCGGCTTGTGGGTGCCTTCACAATAAACGAGCTTGCCAGGGGCGGGCCTCGCAATTGCGCACCACCCTGCAGAGTGCCGCGTAGTCATTTCCCCTTCGAAACGCGCAAGTTGCATGCGTCAATACTGTTTTGAACGACTATAAGCCGAGAAGTCTTTCGGACTTCCGGACTTCCTGTCTTTCCGACTTCCTACAGATACTTCTTCCTTATCTCATCATACACCATCATCAACTCATTCGACTTACCATCCGTATTGAATATCTTCTCCCACGTATTCAGTGGCTCCCATATACAAGTTCCCTTCCCCATTCCTCCAGGCAATTCAAAAGCTATTTTATTTACCTCTTCCTTTCGATGAGAATATTCTACTACAATCACATCCTTCCCATATCGCCTCACAATATCATTCAGGTTATCGCGAAGATCATCTAGCGTTCCATGCCACTTGGGATAATATGATTCGCCAATTACATCAAAAGGCACATTGCGTGCAATCATGTTATCGATGAAGAATACAGACTCGTCATTCTGTCCGCCAAGCGCGACGTGTAGCATCATGATCACAGTAGGATCAACTGCCTTCACAGCGGCCGTGCCCGCATTGATCAATTGCGCAAGACTATCGAGATGACCCACATTGCCTTCCGGCCAGATGATACCATGGTTGATCTCGTTTCCTATCTGCACCATGTCGGGAGTTGTCCCCTGGTCCTTCAACGCCTGCATTACTTTCCTGGTATAGTCGTACACTCCGCGCTTCAACCCATCGAAGGCAAGTCCTTTCCACGCAGCGGGCTTGTATTGCTTCCCTGGATCCGCCCAGGTATCACTATAATGGAAGTCGAGTAGCAACTTCATTCCTGCAGCCTTTACTCGCTTCGCCATTTGCAACGTATGGTCGAGATCGCAGAATCCCTTCTTGGGTGAGTATCCACTATCACGCGCGGGCTCATTAAATATTCGTAACCTCACATAGTTGAACCCATGATCTTTCAATATCTGGATGGCATCCTTTTCAACACCCTTATCCGAAAATTTCATACCCCGCGCTTCCAATTCAGGAAGGAAAGAAATGTCGGCGCCAAGCATCTTCGTTGTCCTTCTTTCCTCCGCAGCCGGTCCTTTAAGCTCGTAGTTCTTGTCAACATGAATGGAGGATACACTTCCTGGCGCTACTGTATGTATATCTGTAGATCCTGTCCACAGACCAGCGGCCTTCGCCTCGAACTTAACCAGGCTTGGCTGATCCCCCGATTGAATGATCACCTGGCATTTTCCATTGAAAAGACTCCTTTGCCACGCCCCTTCCTTGTGTTTGTCCGGCTCGTGACTACTAGGGTCTCCGTTGCCAACCCCAATGATCTTCGCACCGCCGGAAATAAAGAACTGCACCATATTATTCGCATCGGGCACTTCACGTCCTTCCCTATCTATTACAGAAACATTGATCACCGTAGCATCTTTTCCATCTGCAAGCATCGTTGTCTTGTATGGAGTAATAACGACTTCCGTTGGAGTTCCCGTAGTCTCGACTTTCGTTGTAAGTTTCTTTCCTTTCTTATATGCAACCGCCTCCAGCGTGCCGGGTTGATAGTCTGCCACCCATCTCAAATGGCCGTTGCGTGGCATATCTTTCTTGCCAAGACTTTTTCCATTCAGGAACAATTCAACATTGTCTGCATTAGAGTTCACCCATACATCAATAGGTTTCCCTCTTTTATCTCTCCAATTCCAATGCGGAGAAATGTGCAACACATCTTTATCAGTCCACCAGCTTTGGTAGTAATAATAAATGTTCTTCGGAAAGCCGCACACATCCATAATGCCGAAATGAGAGCTGATGTTCGGCCATTCATAAGGAGTCGGCTCTCCGCGATAATCCAACCCCGTCCATACGAATCCACCGAGCCAGAAATCATTTGTTGCCGCCAAGGTCCACCAGTCCTCGGCCTTACTCGCCCACCATGGTGCGGTTATGTCCTGGTCTGGCACGTAACCACGAATGCTATCCTTCTCATAAATGCCACGGGTAGTCACCGTGCTACCCATCTCGGTGCCGATAATCGGCTGATTGGGATGATCGCGATGATAATCCGCAACGGCAAACTGGCGGTAATTAAAGCTGCGTACTGGTATCACCTCGTTTACTCCCTGGTACACGTTCGCCAGATCGGCCGCATAGGTAGAGGTTCTAGTGGGATCAAGCTTCTGTAGTTTCGCAATAAATGTTTGCGCGATCCTCTTGCCTGTTGTCTGGGTATGAATCCATCCTTCTTCATTTCCTATCGACCACATAAACACGGAAGCCCTACTCCGGTCTCTCTTCACCAGCCGCTCAAACTGGTTCATGTATTCGGGGCTGCTATTCAACAGCCGCTGTTCATCCATCACGAGCATACCGAGACTATCGCAGGCGTCGAGCAATTCAGGAGTGGGTGCATTGTGACTTGTGCGATATGCGTTAACGCCAAGGTTCTTTAAAAGGTCGATACGATAGTACTGCAGGTAGTCAGGCAACGCGCTTCCCAACCCAGCATGATCCTGGTGACAGTTGACTCCAAGGAGTTTGTTATGCTTGCCATTGACGAACACACCATTTGGTTTCACCTCTATTTTGCGCACACCGAACCGTAGTATCTTTTGATCGATGATTTTTCCCGCGGACTTTACTTCAACGACTACCCTATACAAATATGGATCTTCGACCGACCAAAGTTTCGGTTGTGTCAGTGATAGAGCTTGTGAAGTCATTCTTTCTCCTCCCTGTTCCATCGTCAGCGATTGATCCTTTGTCCTCGACACCACGGTTCCGTTCCTTTCCGTTAAGTAAGCAGAGACTGTAACGGCGGAGGAGCCTGGGCTTTCATTGCTGATGTTTGTCTCTATTGTGACAGTAGCTTTATTTCCAACAATGTTTGAATAGGCGAATACACCATCCTCGGAAATATGAACATTATTATACTTGTTTAACCAGACGTGACGATAGATGCCGGCACCTTCATAGAACCATCCTTCATATTGTGTTGCATCAGCGCGAACAACAACAACATTATCTCTCCCGAAATTCACGTAATCAGTAATGTCGTATGAAGCGCCAACATACCCGCTTTTATTGTTACCCAGGAAAAATCCATTGACCCAGATGTTAGCATCTCTGAATATCCCATCGAACTGCAGTTGAAAACGTTGACCGGAATCGGATCGCGGAATTGAAAAATGCTTCCGATACCAGCCGATGCTCGTCGCGGGAAACATCCCTCCTACAGGCTTGTATCCATGAGCCATGACATCGAAATTGGCCACATTTACAAAGGGAAGTTCAACTGCCCAGTCGTGCGGCACGTTGAGCGTTCGCCAGGCACTATCCTTGAAACGTGGATCGATTGCGGTGCCCGCCGCGCCGCCGGACTTGGAGAAAATAGTAGCGATGCTGTAATTGAAATCCTTTTCAGCATTTGCAGCATGTCCTAAATGAAATTTCCAGTTATTATCGAAATTGGTCTGTGTCCTTTGCGCACCGGCAACAAGACTAGAGGCCACGAAAAAGCAGAGTGGTAGTATTTTTTTCATACGCGATGGTCTTCTTGTGCAATAAGCTTTAGAAAGTATATGAGTAGGTCATGAAATCGATGGCGGGTAGCACGTTTCCGGAATAGTCGAAGAACGCATTATTCTCCCAGCTGGAACCTGTGCCCCAGAGATCACGCAAAGTCGTAGAAATCCATGCCGGTTCCCAATACATGATTCCACTACCTCCACCACTAATTACCTGCTGGGTAAGGTCTTTTAAATAGCGAAGTTGTTCTTCCCTGGATACGCCATAACCAGCCCATCCGGTAGAGCCGGAGATAATATTATTATAGTTATCTGCATTCTGTGAAGTCCATGGATACGCTGTTTCAACGATCATGATCTTTTTGTTGAATGAATTCTTCAGGTTCCTGATGTGTGTACTAACCTCCGACATAGAGGTAAGGTTTGACCAGACATGATAGTGAGAAACCCCGAGAATGTCGAAGTCTGTGACACCACCTACATTCATCACTCCATTAGCCCACCACGTAGCATTTTGTAGTTGCGCTACGTGTAGTATTATCTGTGGTTTGATTGTCGAAGTAGCTGAGAAATCCCTCACGGCCTTAATACCGCTCTTGAGCAGATCAGCGAAAGGTGTATAGTTGTTGCTTACTACCTGTCCATCCGGGAAAATCATTCCGGGGTTGGTCTCATTTCCAACCTGAACCATTTCGGGAACGAGGTTTCGGGCCTTTAGGTAATTCAGCACATACGTCGTGTACTGGTATACCGAATCTTTTAAGACGGCGAAGGACAGACCATTCCATGCGGCAGGCTTTTGCTGGTGACCCGGGTCCGCCCAGGTATCTGAATAATGAAAATCGAGATTGACTGCCATCCCGGCATTCTTCGCGCGTTGAATGGTCTTCGCTACATCTGACAGGTCGCTGTATAGTTTTCCTGCATTCAATGCGGCGAGCCATTGTGGATTATGCCAGAGGCGCACGCGAATAGTGTTGGCTCCATGATGCCTGAAGAGGGTAAAAGGATCTTTTGCGATGCCCGAATCTTTAAACACTCCACCATAATCCTGCACCTGGTTGAGATAGGAAAGGTCGGCACCCATGGCAAATTGATTCCAGGAATAATATTTTCGGTTGTCTGGAGCGGGCTGGGCTGTAGACTTCTTTTTACAGTTAAGTAATAAGAGGACGAATAATAGATGGGTGGTCACCATCATAAAGTTTCTGGGAAGGGCAAGACGCATCGTCGGAAGTTTTAGTGAAATGAGTTATTTAAAGATAAGAAGGTTCATGTTGTCTTCGGGCAAAACAGGATGGTGCAGGATAGGCGAGTGAACCGTTTAACGTTTAGGGGTTTAACGTTCATAAAGCAGTTACAATCCTTTAGTTCAGATTCGAGCTAAATAACGTTAAACTCTTAAACGTTAAACGACTGTCAAGCGTCAGCCAAAAAAAGAGCCCCGGGCATCATACCCAGGGCTACCTATTAACCATTCATATCTTTATAATTTAACCAGCGTGTACTTACCCGTGGTAAAATCAACTGTGATCTTATAGTTGCCATTCACATCCGGTGAGGGAACGTCTGGTCCCTGCGGTATGATATCTCCACCTAATTTTCCATTTCCACCATACTTAGGATCCCATCCGCCAGCAATTGGCAATAATAAATAGGCCTGGCCCGATGTCAATGCGAGACTCGCTATCTCGAATTTTCCTGGAGATACCAGCGTAAATTTCTGAGCGGGAGTTGTTGGATTGTTCCATCCGTTAGGAGTCGCTCCACCTACAATATGCAGCGCTGCCGGCACGGACATGATGCCTGCATCTCCTTCAAAGAATGGTGTAGTGATCCTTACAGGGTTCGTAATGCCATCCCACTTGGCGGCTACTTCGAAACCCCAAGCGTTCACACCTTTCTTTACTACACCCGCATTATCCCTTACAATGATGTATTCAACGGTCGTGCTTTTCGGAACTGAGCCAATGAGCTGGTTGGTGCCAGTAGCACCATTCATGATCCTATACATTGGTCTGCTCTTGTCGGCGAGATTACCACCTTTTTGAACAAGGTAATATTTCAAAACATCGTTGTTGTTACCAACATCGGCGATTACAGACATGTTACCAGTGGCGATGCCCTGAGCTGGTAAAACCTGTGGTATAGTCTGGTTCACGACTGGTTTCGTCCTCCAGTTGTAAATGATAAAATCTTGTGTAGCCTGGCTATTCCAGGTTGAGTTAGGCGGAGTCTGCCCTGTATTGCCAAGCGCCTCCCTGCCCCAATCGCCAAGTGTAAACTTGAATTCATTAGCACCAGTTAGATTTAGTGCGATATAAAAACATTGGTTGCTTGTTCCAACCCTGTTTAATCTGAAAGTAGTCACACCGCCCGTCCAATCACCGGCGCCACCATTAGCCTGCTCGAAGCTCCCAGTCACATACACATGCTCTGTCGGAGCGATGGGTTGCGTAGAGGTTACTCTTACCCATACATTCTTACCAGCAGGAAGAGGCAGACTTGGGAAAGTGCAAAGATTCTGGATCTTATTGTTCAGGATATGAACATTGTATGATTGGGTAGATGTTTTTCCTTTTTTATCAGTGATGGTGTATTCAATTGTATACACACCCGTAGGTCCGCCTGCGCCTGGGAAAGGAAAAGGCGTCTTCACAAGCGTTCTGCCTGTAGAGCTATGGATGAAGTTGCGGATAGCATTGCTGGCAACAGGTGACGTTCCATTTAAAGGAAATATCCTGATGCTTACGCTGTCGATTTCTACATCATCATTGAAGGAAATATAGACTGGAACATCCGGGTTGTCGTTTGTCAACTGGATGATGTCGTAATTGTCGATCGCCAGACCTTCGATAGAAGGATTCATGCTATCGTCCTTTTTACAGCTCCAGAGGACCAGTGCCAACAGCACGCTTAATAAAGAGGAAACAGTTAATAGCTTTTTCATTGCAAGCTTGTTTTATAATTAATAACCTGGGTTTTGAATTAATGTCGGGTTCGCTGAGATGGCAGGACCCGGAATTGGGAACAGCAAATACTTACTGGTGCTCACTCCCTTGAAATCGTGGCCTTGCAAGAAAGTTCCAAAGCGGATCATATCGATCCGGCGGTGACCTTCCCATGCGAACTCACGGCCTCGTTCATCATAAATATCGATAAGTGTTGGTTCCCCTGCAAGTGCAAGCAAACCGGCGCGAAGGCGAATCTGGTCAACCAGGGCCTTGGCTCCTGAAGCACTCGTTCTTCTTAACGCCTCTGCTTTCATGAGAAGGATATCAGCATAGCGATATACGACGAAATCGTTAGACGCAGTACCACCGTCATACGGAGGAACAGGAAAATACTTTATGTTGCGAGCTCCCTCCTGTATACCTGCAGAGGTAACGGAACTAATGTTCAACTGGTAGTTAACACCACCGGGCTGAGGACCGACCGCCCATTGCGCTTTACGCATATCTGTGTTATCATACTTATTCACGAAATCCTGGTGAGCTGTGGCGCCATTCCATGTGCTAATGCCGATGGTAGCATTTCCGTGTGGACCATGAAGGCTACGGATCCCAATGATATTTCTTGGGGCTTTAGATCCGTCTACATATATCGCCCAGATGACTTCATTTGAAGCGGCAGCGCCATCACGGAACATTGACCAGTAGTTAGCTGCAGACTCGAGACTAAATCCACCTTCATTGATAATCTTATCACATGCTGCTATTGCCTCTGTCCACTTTGGAGTACCTGTATACACCTGTGCATTTAAGTACACCTTCGCGAGAAATGCATATCCAGCCCACTTGTTGAAGCGGCTATAAAATTCCCCACCCTTAGTTGGTGATAATTTATCGACGCTCTGTGTTAACTCGGTGACGATGAAGTCGAAGATCTGCTGGCGCGTAGCTTGTGGGATCTGGTCGATAGTCAGGTTGTTTTGAGTGTAAAACGGAACACTTCCCCATCCGTCCATCAGCATATAATAGAAGAATGCCCTGGTCACTCTCGCTTCAGCAATTCTTCCTGGATCGGCGTTAGCCTTTGTAAGAAGATCAACTGCGAGGTTAGATTTGAACACGCTCCTGTAAAGCCAGTTCCAGGTATTGTTCATGAACTCCTGTGAAGCGGTCCACTGATGCAGGTACATCTGTCTCCAGATGCCGTTATCGGACCATGCACCATCGGAACGAGTAGGGATCATCATTTCGTCCGTGTTGGTCTCGTTTAGGTCATACCATCCCCGATCGGCTCCCGCATAACCCTTTCCGTTCCAGTCGCCACGGATCTCGTTATAAATGTTTGCCAGTGCAGCATTAATGCCGGCTGGGGTAGAATAAAAATCATCTGCTACCTGCCTGTCATAGATGCCTTCGTCGAGCTTTGTACAGCTTCCCGCAATTATGGCAATCACTGTTAGAAAAGAAACAAGCTTTTTCATATAGAAGTCGTTAAATGATTATTTAAAAATTACATTAAGTCCTACCGCGAAACTCCTTGTGCGGGGATAAATACCACCATCGATACCGAAACCATTTCCGCCATCTGCGCGTAATTCAGGATCGATACCACTATAATCGCTAAATACCGCCAGGTTGTTGCCCGTCAGGGAAACCCGGATGCCACTAAGATATTTATTGTCAATAGGGAAACGGTATCCCACGGTCAGTTGCTCCAGGCGGAGGAAGGAACCATCTTCGAGCCAGTAATCGGATGCGTAATCGATGTTGTTGATGTTGCCTGCGAGGGCATCCTTCAACACGTTTTGTTGTCCCAACTGTGCAAGGGCACTAAGCGTAGCCTTTCTTGCATTATATATCTTGTGACCATAAGCACCACGCCATAGCATTCCCATGTCGAAATTCTTATAGTTCATAGAAGGAGTGAAAGCATAGGTAAACTTAGGCAGCGCCTGGCCAGCGATGTAGCGGTCCGGGCTGCGGTCGTTATCATCAATCACACCATTCTTATTTAGATCTTCAATCAATTGGTTGCCGTTTGCATCTACTCCCGCATGTTTGAAGAGGAAGAATGTACCGATCGGTTGACCTTTGATGAGATAGGAGATACCGTTGTTGGTCGAAGCTACACCAGTTGTTCCGCCACCACCCCAGCGTACGGTGTCAGTCTTCAACGGAACGCCGTTCAAGGTTCCGCTCAATTCCTGTACCTCATTCTTATTGGTTGTGAAATTACCAGCCAGTGTTACATTCAGGTCGTTGCTTTGAATAAGCTGGTATGATAACGTTGCTTCGAAACCGGTATTCATGATAGTTCCAACGTTCGCTTTGATCGTTCCAAATGGATACGGCGGCTGCGGTACAGTATAGTCAAACAATAGGTCCTCGGTCTTGCCCTGGTAGTAATCGAGCGTACCCGTCAGCCTGTTCTTCAACAATGCGAAGTCCAAACCGATGTTCGACATCTTCTTAGTCTCCCAGCGGAGATCTTTGTTCTCATTCTGGCTGATAGTGAAGTCGGGGATCAACTGGCCGCCAAAGAACGTAGTACCATTTGGTCCAACAAGTAATACGGAGTTCAGTGCACCGAGCCCTTGCTGATTACCGGTAACACCGTAGCCTACTCTCAATTTCAAGTCATCGAAAATCTGCTGATCGCGCATGAAGTCTTCGCCGGAAATCTTCCATGCCGCAGATACAGCTGGGAAATTACCCCACTTATGATTCTCACCGAAGACGGAAGAGCCATCCCGACGGAAGCTTGCCGTTAAGAAGTACTTGTTAAGGAAGTTATAGTTGACACGACCCAGGAATGAAACAATGGTGCGGTCATTCTTATAAGAAGTGATATCACCAGAAGCGGCCTTAGTAAGGTCTGCTGACTGGAGTGAATTGAACGTGAGAAGATCGTTGACAAACCCCCGGCCCGATGCAGCGAATCCCTCGTAGATCGCCTTTTGCCACTCATATACACCTATGACATCGAAAGTATGTCCTTTGAGTACCTTCTTATAATTAAGACTCAGGTCCATGAGGCGCTCATTGGTAGTATTTGTATTTCGCTGCGCAATGCCTTTGTGCTGGATAGCGTCAGGACGCGTGGTGCGCGCTGAGGCATATGAACCATAGAGACCGTTCAATTTCCTCCAGGATCCGAAGAATCCTGCAGTCAATCCCTTAACGATTTCAAGGTCCGCTTTCAAACTTCCAAACAAACTATTCGATTCTGTGCCATCGATCATTTCTACCGAGCGGGCATAGGGATTAGTGTATGCAAATGCATTAGGATCGGTAAAGTAGGCGCTATCCTGGCCCGCTGTATTCTTATAATAAACGGGGTCGGTAGGTCTCCTCTGAAGAGCATTCGGAATATTTCCCGGACCGTTCCATTTATTCTTTACAATACCCGTATTAACATTGAAGGTAAGTGCGAGCCGGTCGTTAAGTGCCCGTTGTGTGGCCTGTATTCGGCCGATATAATTCTTCAATCCGGAATTGATGAGTAAGCCGTCCTGGAGGATAGCCGTAAGAGAAGCACGGTAGCTGAAATCATTCGCGCCTCCGCCGAAGGCAATGGTATGGTTTTGAGTATATCCATTGCGGGACATAAGGTCAAACCAGTCAGTATTACCGCCATAATCAGCGCCGGTAATACCCCGCTGAGCAGCAGCGGCTCTCCATTCTGCAGCATCCAGCATTTCATATTTCTTAGCGATGGTCTCTACTGCAGCAGTACCACTATATTCAAGTGTGGACCTGCCGGCTCTTCCTTTCTTTGTAGTGATTATAATAACACCTGGTGCACCACGTGAACCATAAATGGCAGTGGCAGATGCATCCTTGAGGATATCTACTGATTCAATTTCGCTTGGAGGTACCTGGTTCAACAGGTCAAGGTTACCCTGGATTCCATCAACTACAACGAGTGGATCATTGCCACCGCCGAGAGATGTGATACCGCGGATACGCACACTGGGAGCGACACCGGGCTCACTTCCCACCTGCGTGATAGAAACACCGGCGGCCCTTCCTGCAATCTGCTGGAGTGGATTGGTAATGGGACCCTGGTTGAGATCCTTCTCGCCAATCTTCGATACCGAACCGGTAACATCTCGCTTGCGGGCAGTGCCGTAACCGATCACCACCACTTCTCCAAGAGAAGTACTGTTGATTGCAAGAGTTACATCAACCGTAGACCTGCCAGCAATATTTACTTCCTGGCGCGTGAACCCTGCGGATGAAAAAATAAGTACATTAACAGATGGAGCGATACTAATGCGATAACTACCATCAGCAGCCGTTTGAACACCACCGGTACTTCCTTTTGGTGTTACATTTACGCCACCGATACCAGAACCGTCTTTCGGATCAGTAACTCTTCCAGTAATTGTCTTGTCTTGGGAATGCGATAGATGAGAGATCAACAGCAAGGTAAATAATACACTTGCCTTGAGCAGTTTTGTGCAGGACATAAGCAATCATTAAGTGTTTAGCAATTCAGTTTGCCCGAGTACACATTGTGTATCGAGAACACAATGTTAACACTTTTTTAATGTTTACAAAAATTATTTATGCCCCTTGGGTAAATAACCTGCATTTATTACAAAATATTGATAGTTTCCAATATAATTATCAACTGCAATCGTTTGGGATCCCGATTAATCCATTCGATGTATGATCTTTATTCTCAATTACTAACGAATCGCTTAACTATGATCCTCCAAAGAATTGCCGCGCTTCTCCTCCTCTTTTTCTGCCTGGAAGCCCAAACACAGCCCGACCCCTGGAAAATTTCATCCGGAGCCATCAATCCAAACAATTACTATGGTGTAACAGTGGCAAACGGCATGATCGGGATCGTCTCCTCTGCGGAGCCATTCAAAGTGAAAGACGTAGTGCTTGCCGGGGCATATGATCTATATGGAAGAGGAAGGGTGAGTAACTTTTTACGAAGTTTCAATTTGCTCAACATGTACCTCGAGGTGGATGGAAAAAGAATCGATGCGAAAAACATCTCTGGCTTCGAACAGGAGTTGGATATGCGTGGCGCAAGTTTCACTACACGGTTCAATCATGGCGACAAAGCATCTGTCACTTATACATATTATTCATTGCGTCATCTTCCCTATACCGTATTGATGGATGTCGCAATCACCGCAAAGAAAGACATCAACATCACCGGGGCTAGCGTGATGGAAGCGCCGGATGCGTTAAAAGATGTACAGAATTATTACAACGAGATCGACCGGCCACACGTCGTGGTAAGCCTCCTCACCTCAGTAGCAAAAAGCCCTACCGGCAAACTCCTGATGTGTGCATCGAATACCTTTCTCTTCGGTGAAAAGCATGGAGAGGAACCACGAGTAATACATGAAATGTGGGACAACAACATGCACCTCATGAAATTCTCTCGTAAGCTAAAGGCTGGAGATACATACCGGTTTTCTATTGCCGGTTCCTCCATCACCTCCGCTCACCACGACGATCCATTAAATGAAGCTGAACGTTCCGCATTATTCGCTAAGCTGGAAGGAAGAGAGCGATTGATCAGTTTTCATAAAAAGGCATGGGATGAATTATGGAAAAGCGATATCACCATCGAAGGGGATGCACAGGCACAACAGGATGTTCACAGCATGCTCTATCATTTATACTCTTTCACACGCGAAGGCACTGCGCTCTCTCCTTCTCCGATGGGTTTGAGTGGTCTTGGCTATAATGGTCACGTATTCTGGGATACCGAACTATGGATGTATCCCGCCATGCTGGTAATGCGCCCAGAGCTGGCAAAGAGTATGATGGAATATAGGTTTCAGCGTCTCGAGGCGGCCAAACGCAACGCATTCAGCAAAGGATATAAAGGAGCAATGTATCCATGGGAAAGCGCGGACACCGGTGTGGAGGAGACGCCTGTTTGGGCGCTTAGCGGTCCTTTCGAACATCACATCACGGGATGCGTGGCTATTGCCGCATGGAATTATTATTCTGTTACCCAGGACAAGAACTGGTTGAGAGAAAAAGGATATCCTATTCTTTCTGCGACGGCGGACTTCTGGGCGAGTCGTGTTGAAAGGAATGGGCCGGGAAAATATGATATCAAAAATGTAGTGGCTGCGGATGAGTGGGCAGAGAATGTCGACAACAACGCATTCACCAATGCCGCCGCGAAAGCAAATCTCCAATTCGCAACCGAGGCGGCGCGTGTGCTTGGCATTACTCCCGATGCGGACTGGATGCATGTGGCAGGCAATATTCCCATTCTCAGGATGGACAATGGTGTGACGAGTGAGCATGCCTCATATAAGGGCGAAGGAATCAAGCAGGCGGATGTTAACCTCCTATCTTATCCTTTAAAAGAGATCACGGATCCAAGGCAAATATTAAAAGACCTGGAATATTATGAAACCAGGGTACCAAACGAGGGCACACCTGCAATGACACAGGCAGTTTTCACTACGCTCTATGCGCGTCTTGGCAATGGAGAGAAGGCATATCATTGGTTCAAAGAAGCATACATCCCTAACCTTAACCCCCCTTTTCGCGTAATCGCAGAGACGAAGGGTGGTACGAACCCTTATTTCGCGACCGGGGCGGGTGGCATTCTGCAAAGTGTGTTGATGGGATTCGGTGGACTGGAAATCACGCCCCAGGGAATCGTGCAAATCAAATCGGTCTTACCTAAACAATGGAAGAAGCTCACACTGAGCGGCATCGGCCCCGATCGGAAAACATTTACGGTGAAATAGCCAATTGCTTCGGAATTTAAATGGTAATTGTTAACTTGCCTTACCACAAGCTGTGAAAAAGATTGCCGCGATACTGCTTATTCTCCTCCTGTTCTTTAACTGGTACGGTTACCGTATCGTCATTTCTATACTGAATAAAAACGCTGTCAGCATTCTCGAAACCCGCATAGACCAGAGCGATTATGACGAATCACAATTGGTGGAGATCAGGGTATCGCTGAATCTTCCTTACCAGGATAGATTCACAGATTTCGAACGACATTATGGTGAGATAGAGATAGACGGTCTTGCTTATACCTATGTGAAGAAAAAGATTGAAGGCAATGTTGTTATATTCAAATGCATTCCGAATCACATCAAGCAACAGATAAAATCTCTGGACGAAGGATTGACAAAGGCGAATTCAGGCCAGGATAATGGGCAGGCAGACAAGTCTCCTTCTTCACCGGCGCCGAATGTGAAGAAAGTCGCAACCGACTATGATGATCAAACCATGGTTGGAATAGCGACCACTCTTTCGTCAGCGATGGAAAAAAATTATAGCAACTACTCAAATTCTTTAGCAACAGTCATTCTCTCTATCCCTCATCAGCCACCAAGGCAATTGGCCGATCTCTCCTGATCAACCTTCCAACTCCGTTGGGACATTCGACGCTACCAATTATATAGTAATGGGAGCAACAGGTCGCATCTCATGCGTCAGCATTAAGTCAACACTAACAAGTAATGTTTATGAAAAAAATTATAAAGAACCCCGGGGTGATTCTAATCGCTCTAGGAATTCTCTTGTCACAACGATCATTTTCGCAAACTGATATAGACGCTATCATGATGGAGAAGAATGCATTCTGCGTAGGCCCTATGTACAGCTATAGTAGTTGGAAAAACTACTGGGAGGGGACGCTCAAACGTGAAAATCTGAACCTTGGTAAGGTAACTACCCAGATGTTTGGAATAATGGGTAACTATGGGCTCACTCGTAAGATCAATCTTTTATTCGGCGTTCCCTATGTCACTACAAAAGCTTCGGCGGGTACTTTGCATGGCATGAAGGGAGTACAAGACCTGAGCCTATTTGTCAAGTGGCGTCCTTTGCAGAAGAAATTGGGCGGCGGACAACTATCGTTATTCACTATTGGCGGTGTTTCATTTCCACTGACAGACTATACTCCCGACTTTCTTCCCCTTTCTATAGGGCTCCGTAGTAAGACCGCCTCTGCGAGGCTAATGGTCGATTATCTTCATGGAAACCTGTTCGCTACGGGCTCGGCTACCTACGTCCTTCGGGATAATATCACCATTGACCGCAGTTCTTATTATACAACCGAGATGCACCTGACAAATGAAGTTGAGATGCCTGATGCGTCTAACCTGAATTTCAGGGCTGGCTTTCGCAATCACAGATTGATCGCCGAGGCGGTGATCAACCAATGGACGACACATGGAGGTTTCGATATCACACGAAACAACATGCCGTTTCCCAGCAATAGGATGAATGCAACTACCGTCGGCATCAATATCAAGTATGTAATACCCGCACTTCCTCAATTATCCCTCGTTGGCGGTGGTAGTGCCACCGTTGCTGGAAGGAATGTAGGACAGGCGACCACTGTATATGGGTCATTCTTTTATGTTTTCGATTTCAGCCCAAAAACAAAATCATCTGATCAACCCGCAAAAACGAATTGATATGAAATACATTTTTCATTTACTAATAATATGCTCACTGGCCATCGCCAGCTGCAATAAGGATGTGGATGGACGTACCGACGACCTGCCTGCATTAAAACCAACCAACATTGACGTGAACGCAGGCATATGGAAGCCCATACTGCTCACGTCTGCCTCCGAGTTTGCCGTGGCAGCACCTGTGGCAACGACAACACCTGATTACATCGCCCAGATTAACGAGATCAAGACATGGCAGGCCGATCTTACGAAAGAAGAGAAGCGAATCGTCCAGTATTGGTCAGCGGGAGCAATACTCCGTTGGAATGAGATTCTGCGAGAGCTGGTTGCCTTACACAACCTTCCTCCTTTCCAAAACACCGATGGCACTTATCCTGCACCCAATGCAAGTAATCCACTTGCTTATCCACAATTTCCATTCGCCAATCCACCCTATGCGGCGAGAGCCTACGCATATGTAAGCGCTGCGCAGTACGACGCATTGGTGGCCGCATGGCACTACAAGAAACTATATAACAGGGCTGCCCCCTATAAAGTAGATCCAACTGTAAACGCCCTTATTCCCGTGTCAGATCTACCCTCCTATCCTTCGGAAGATGCAACCGTTGCAGGTGCGGCAGTTGAGATGTTGAAGTTGCTTTTTCCTGGGGACCAGGAATTCATTCAAAAGAAAGCAGAGGAACATAAACGTGCACGCATAATCGCGGGCGCCAACGTTCGGAGTGATATGGAAGCAGGCGAGGCATTGGGAAAACTTGTCGCTCAGAAATTCGTAACACGCGCCCGCGGCGACAGGGCTGGTGCGGCCATTGGTAACCAGGTCATCTGGACCAAACTGGAGACAGATTGCGAGGCAAGAGGTGAAACACCATGGTATAGTTTAGAATTCCCTAAGCGCCCCCCAATGCTCCCTGTGTTTGGAAAAGTAAAGGCATTCTTGTTTGATTCATTGACCGCCATTTCACTTAGACCTCCACCACCCCCTTCTGTACATAGCCAACAGATGAAAGAAGAAACGGATGAAATATATCAGTTCATTATGAACCCAACCAGGGAAAGGATAAGGATCGTACACTTTTGGGCCGACGGAGTTGGCACCTATACACCTCCTGGACATTGGGACGCTATAGCCGCAGAAGATTTCATCGCAAAGAACTTTAGCGAGATAAGATGGGCGAGGAACATGGCATTGCTAAACATGTCAATGATGGATGCCGCGATAGTTTGCTGGGATACCAAGAATTTTTATTACAATCCTAGACCTTCCCAGATGAATCCGAATATCAAGACTCTCACTGGTGTTCCCAATTTTCCAGCTTATATATCAGGCCACTCCACCTTCAGCGGAGCTGCAGCAACGATCCTAAGCCACATTAATCCTGAAAAGGCCGAAGCATACAAGGCAATGGCCAGTGAAGCTTCGCTCTCGAGGATGTATGGAGGAATTCACTTTCGGAGTGACTGTGAAGTTGGATTAGTAGTAGGACGCAACATCGGTAACCATGCCATACAACGGGCGAGAACCGACGGAGCGGAATAGACTTTAAACTAGAGTGTAGAGGGCATAGTAATCTTTACCGATGCCCTCTACACTTTACAACCCGAGAAAGTGATATGAGAAGAATAATCCTGATCCCACTGCTCCTGCAACTTACTTTTGTCAGCCAAGCCCAAAAACCAATAGAGTCCGACCGGTCCCTGGATAGCATCGTTGTAATTTCTTACCTGAACCAGAATGCCATTCGCCCCCTTCCTGGTGTGCATGGGACATTCTTGTATTCTGGTAAGAAAACAGAGACAATCGATCTCTCCTACATACCAGCAGACATATCCAACAAGACTGGCAGGCAGGTCTTCGCCAAAATACCGGGGGTATTTGTCTATGATATGGACGGCGCAGGGAACCAGGTCAATATTTCAACGAGAGGGCTCGATCCCCATAGGGGCTGGGAATTTAATGTGCGCAAAGACGGCATCATTACCAACTCTGATATGTATGGTTACCCCGCGAGCCACTACAGCATGCCGCTGGAAAGTACGGCGAGAATCGAATTAGTTCGGGGAACCGGTTCACTTCAATACGGGGCACAGTTTGGAGGAATGTTGAATTATGTTACAAAACAAGGCGATACCTCGAGGGCATTCGGTTTTGAAAACATCACTACAGTTGGTTCGTTCAACCTTTTAAGCACATACAATGCAGTAGGTGGAAAGGCTGGAAAATGGAAATACTATGCCTACTTTTATAACAAATCACGCGACGGTTTCCGCAAAAATGAACATACGAGCGCTGATGCACAATCGATAGTGGTAAATTATGAGCCAACCAAGCGATTTATGATGCGTATGGAATGGGCAAGATCGACTTACCGTTACAGAATCCCAGGTGGCCTTACAGACAGCATGTTCCACGTTGACCCTACCCAAGCCACACGATCACGCAATTATTTTAGCCCAGACATCCATGTACCCTCTCTTACATTCAATTGGCAGGCTGTTCCAAACTTAAAACTACAGTTCACCTTATCTGCGGTGCTGGGAAGAAGAAATAGTGTGTTGTTTGACAAGCCGACCAACGTACTTGATACCATCAACCATGCAACCTTTGACTACAATAACCGACAGGTAGATATCGACAGGTTTAACAGTTACACTGCAGAGCTCCGCCTTTTGAACGAATTCAGTTTGGGAAAAGTTGTCAGCACACTGGCGGCGGGAGTTCAATATATGAATAATGACCTACACCGTACTCAATTAGGCAAGGGCACGACTGGAAGCGATTTTGATCTTACCCTCGTCGATCCAACTTGGGGTCGGGACGTTCACCTGAAAACTAAGAATATCGCTCTGTATGCTGAAAACAAGTTCCAGTTGCTAGAGAATCTTTCATTCAATGTTGGAGGAAGAGTCGAGATCGGCAAGACTGATCTTGACGGAATCATAACCTACTACCCTGACGAGCAGCTTCCCGTTCGTATCAGACACCAGTTTCCTCTCTTGGGATTTAATATCTCGTATAAGCCGAATAACAATAGCGAATTGTATGGGGGCTGCTCGCAGGCTTACCATCCCATGCTTTTCAAAGACCTAATCCCCGGCTCTCTATTTGAAAAGGTTGATTCAAACATCAAAGATGCAAAAGGTTACAATGCGGAACTTGGTTGGCGAGGCGCGTGGAAATTCCTAAGATGGGATGTCACCGGTTTTCTCTTAAACTACCGGAATCGATTTGGAACACTGGCCGGGACCGACGTGTCAGGAAACTTTTATACCTACCGCACAAACATTGGAAATTCCATTTCAACAGGTGGCGAAATTCTGGTACAGGCAGATTGGTATCTGTCAAGGAAGCTGGGAATTTCTCTTTTTACTTCGACTGCGCTCATGAATGCCCGATATAAGAATGCGACGATTAAATCAGGAAACAATAATGTCAATATTGATGGTAACAAGGTGGAAAGCGCTCCCGGCATCATTACCCGGAATGGTGGCACCATCCGGTATAAGCAAGTAAGCTTTTCAGCATTGTATAGTTATACGGGCGAGAGTTTTGCTGATGCTCTGAATACTGTTACCCCGCCGCGGGCAACCGGAGCTGTAGGAATTGTACCAGCATACGGAATCCTGGATTTCAATTTCGTACTTCGCTATTCGAGGGCTCTTGAAGCCCGGGTCAACATCAATAATGTTACTGATAAAAAATATTTCACCAAGCGACCCTCATTCTATCCGGGTCCAGGTGTATGGCCATCTGATGGCCGCAATTTTAGTGTCTCCCTAGCTGTCCGCATGTAAATCATAGAGTTCGCCATTCTCCAGGCCGACTTCGGACTCACCAGGTTACCGTAGAAAAACACTAACTTTAATTATCCTATCCTTATGGACATGATTGCACCAATAACTGGCATATGCAGCAAAGCACACTGAAAAAACTATCCGAAGTACTCGGCATAAGCATCTCTACCGTCTCCCGCGCCTTGAAAGATCACCCGGATATTTCGGAGAATACGAAGACAAAGGTGAAGGAACTCGCAACTGCTCTCGAATATGAACCGAACAACTATGCCGTTCAACTCAGGACGAGGCAAAGCAATCTCCTTGGAATCCTGGTGCCATCGATCGATAATTTCTTCTATGATTCATTCATCGCTGCGGTTGAGGAAGATGCGCGTGTCCATGGATATTCAGTGATGATCATGCAGTCGCGTGACAAGGTGCAGTTGGAGACAGCGAATCTTCATCTATTCCGAAAAAACATGGTGATGGGTCTTTTTGCTTCCGTATCAATCGAAACGGAAGACATGACGCCGTTTCATAAGCTGGAGGAACTGAAAATACCGGTGGTTTTTTGCGATCGCGTTGCTGAAGTGGAGGGGTATCATAAGGTCTGTCTCGCCGACAGGGAAGCGGCCAGGATAGCCGCCGAGGCTATCATAGAAAAAAAGAAGAAACGCGTGCTGGCCCTCTTTGGCCACCCGCACCTAAGCATAACCAAGATTCGCCTGGCTTCCTTCCAGGAGACTTTCGAAAAACATGCGCCCAAGACCAAACTCCTGATTGATTTCCCGGAAGGAATTGCAGAGTCAAAGAGAGTTGCACTCGAGGCACTCAAAAACAAGCAGCGACCCGATGTTATCTTCTGCATGGGTGACCTTATCCTCATCGGCGTGATGTATGCAGTGCACAAACTCAAACTAAGAGTACCCGAGGACATTGGCATCATCGGGATCAGCAATGGATTAATCCCTACCATGTACGACCCAAAGATCACATACGTAGAGACAAGCGGTTTCAAACTAGGAAAGCTGGCGTTTGCACAAATGCTCTCCTGCCTGCGAAGTGATAACACGCCAGAAGAGGTGATACTGGAGTCGGTATTGGTTGAGGGTGGATCGTTGTGAATGGTGAGTGGTGAGTGGCGTTCCGATAGTTGGGAAGTCCGCCCTCGCTCTGTTCCTGTTCCTGTTTCTGTTTCTGCTTCCGTTTCTCTTTCTTTCTTCACCGCAAACGTTGTAGATTTCATTATATACGTTCATTCCTTTTCCGTTGCCTATATTAGGATGATTGTTACAAGTTTACCAACTTAACGCCTGCCATGTCAACATTCCGGATTAAACTTTCGCTCTACATTAATTATTTCGTGTTTGCCATCCTACTGAATAGTGTCGGCATCCTGATTCAGAAATCGATCAATACTTATAAAGTAGATGAGGTAGCTGCCAGCTCGCTCGAAGCATTCAAAGATTTGTCCATTGCCTTCGTGTCTTTTCTCGTAGGATCATTTCTTCCACGGCTTGGATACAAGCGTGGAATGCTCATAGCGCTCGCACTCGTCTTCGCCGGTTGCCTGGCCATGTACTGGGGTAATTCCTTTACCTCCGTAAGGCTGTTGTTTGCATGTGTAGGCATATCGTTTGCTGTTGTGAAGGTTTCCGTCTACTCACTGATAGGCCTCATTACCAGCAACGATAAAGAGCATAAGAGCTTGTTGAGTTCCATCGAGAGTTTTTTTATGATCGGCATTGCGGCAGGGTTCATCATATTTCCATTGTTCTATAGTGACACTGATCCAAATGCCTGGCTACGCATCTATCTCGTACTGGCCGTTATGATCGCTATCTCGTTCGTCATACTGGCATTTTCCAACTTCTCGTTGAATTACGAAATACCCGGAACAAGCGTCAAAAGCGATTTCGTGCAGATGATTAAGTTACTTAGGCGACCACTAGTATTCGTATTCGCCATCGCGGCTTTCATGTATGTGATGACGGAGCAGGGAATTATGAGTTGGCTCCCAACGTTCAACGAAAAGGTACTCCACCTACCCGAGAAGATGAGTGTTTCAATGGCCGTGATACTGATGCTTTCCATCGCACTGGGGCGTTACATTTCGTCATTGTTGGTGAAAAGGATCTCATGGATAACGATCCTTAGCGTATGTATCTTTGGCGCGGCGCTCATGGTCCTGTTCGTTTTACCCCAGACACAAAACCTGGAGGCAAAAGAGATCAATTCCCTCAGCGATGTACCGGTAATCGCATATGTTTTCCCTTTAATCGGTTTCTTCCTTGCCCCAATCTATCCCCTGGTCAATTCTTTCGTATTGAGTTCAACGGAAAAAATGTTTCATAGCCCGATGGCCGCCCTCCTCGTTTTCTTTTCAGCAATCGGGGGTACGCTCGGCTCTAGGCTGGTTGGCTATCTTTTCAAAAACATAGGCGGGCAGAAAGCTTTCTATTTTTCTTTAGTCCCAATGGCAATACTTCTCATTTGCATTTTCTTTTTCTATCGAATGCAGAAAAAAACAACTACTACTATCGAGTTTTCCGGAAGTGGGCATTAATCGAAATCTACTTTTTACTATGGATACGGCAGCAATTAGTGATTTACCCATCTTATTCAGAGATGTTCAGATGCAAAAGGTTTTCCCCGATGGAAAAACCTTCGTCGATTGCCGTCCAAAGAAGGAACTCGAAGCAATAAATGATCGATACATCCTGGAGAAAGATAAACCGGGATTTAACCTCCACACTTTCATCCTTAGTCATTTCGACCTACCCATACCACATTCATCGGGCTATAGTAGCAACCTCGACAAAAGCGTCGAAGACAATATTGATATTCTCTGGAATGTATTAACACGAGAACCTGACAAGGAAAGCGGCACACTCATTCCCTTACCCTATCCATACATCGTACCCGGCGGTCGGTTCGGAGAGATCTATTACTGGGACAGTTATTTTACCATGCTTGGATTGAAAGCCTCGGGTAAGAACGAGATGCTCGAGAATATGGTAAATAATTTTTCTTACCTCATAGATACTCTTGGTTACATACCTAATGGAAACCGAACCTACTTCATAGGGCGCTCGCAGCCACCCTATTATTCCCTTATGGTGCGCCTGCTGATGGATATTAAAGGCCCCGGCATCCTCGAAAAGTACCTGCCTCAACTGGAAAAGGAATATTCCTTCTGGATGAAAGGAAACGGCCGTTCGAAAGAACATGCCAGTGATCACACCGTTCACCTGTCTGACGGTGAAATTTTAAATAGATACTGGGATGAGAATGATACACCACGACCAGAATCTTATCGCGAGGATGTAGAATTAGCCGAAGGATCATCGCAGCCAGCGAAGCAATTGTTTCGTCACCTGCGCGCAGGTGCAGAATCTGGATGGGACTTCAGCTGCCGTTGGTTCAAGGACACTGAGCGATTCGACACCATTCACACTACCGACATCATACCAGTAGATCTAAACAGCCTTCTACATCACCTTGAGTTTATGATATCCGAGGGCTGGAAGATGAGAGGAAATGCAGTGGAGGCGAAGAAATATAGCGACCTCGCGGATAAAAGGAAAGCCGCGATTCAATTGTACAATTGGAACGAGCATCTTGGATATTTTGTTGACTATGACCATGTAGCTGGGAAACAAAAAGAACTCCTGACGATAGCGGGTGCGTTTCCACTCTTCATGAAACTTGCCACACCTGAGCAGGCAAAGCGTGTAGCTGCAACTATTGAGGAAACATTTTTACGGCCCGGTGGGGTAGTCAGCACAACAGAGATCACCGGACAGCAATGGGATGCACCCAACGGGTGGGCGCCGCTACAATGGGCGACAATAAAAGGATTGGAAAACTATGGCTTTACCGATCTAGCAAAAAAAATCGCACAAAGATGGATTCAGTTGAATACGCAAGTCTTCAAACGTACCGGCAAGCTTATGGAAAAATACAATGTAGTAGACACTCACCTTGAAGCAGGCGGTGGCGAGTATGCGGGGCAGGATGGGTTTGGGTGGACGAATGGAGTGCTGTTGGCGTTGATTAAACAGTACGGCCGGCTTGAATCGTTTAACGTTTAAGGGTTTAACGTTTAACGTTCTTAAGCTCGAACTACCTTAAACTTCTATGCCTCATGAAATATGCAACCTAAAGAACGTTAAACGTTAAACCCTTAAACGTTAAACGTAGCATGCTTGAAGTATCAAAAATTGATACGCTTCCAATTCGATATATTCCGGATCACCACCTAATGTATATGAGTTGTCCGTCCATTCGTCCACCAACGACGCGGGATCGGGGCCATGTTCGCGGAATACCCGCCAACTTACATAAGACTTTTTGTCACTGAAATTAAATAGACAATAGACCTTCTCTTCCTCGAAGGTGCGCAGGTAGCCTGCGACATGAATATTGTACGGCGTGAGCCAGGTGAGGTTCTTATGGTCGCCAAAGGCCGCGATTTTTTTTCTAATGACTATGAGTTTTTGAGTGGCGGCAAAAATTCGATCCTCGACTGTTCCCTCCTTCTCAATTTTCTTATTCTTCTCCCAATCAATCATGGGCCGATGCATCCATCGATTATCATAGTGTTTACCAGCATCACTCTGATAAGAATAATCATTTGTATAACCCACCTCGTCGCCATAAAATAACATGGGAATTCCACCGATGAAAAGGCTATGCGCCTGCATCAATATGATCCTCCTGATTGCATAGTCGATTGCAATGGCATCGTTGATTTGAATCGCTTTCTCTAGTCCGCAGAGCGAGGCAAGAGTTCCGCTTATCCTGGCGTCGTTAGTTCGCGGGTTCACGGAGAACAGCGCGCCAATAGCCGGTGTATTTGGATGGCTTCCGGAATAATACTCCTGTAGAAATTTTCTGTGTTTTGCGGGTTCATACCCTCCGTGCTGTATCATGTAATCGTCGTAGCCGAGGCCGATATCATCGTGACATCGCGTGTAGGTGATCCATGATGTCCCATATGGTTTCTGTAACAATTCATGTTGCGCCGCAAGCATCACGCGCGTGTCCGCCGTTGCAAGAGCATCCCACTGAAGCGCCATGTGCGTAGCATTATATGCCAGATCGCATTCTCTTGCTATAAAATTACCTGTGCCAAAATACTTCATGATCTCCCTCGGCGACACGATTGCTTCGGCTAGCAATGCCATTCCAGGTGCGGCGACATGCACGCATTGCTTTATCAGTCGTAGTAGTGTATGTGCCTGGGGTAAGTTCTGGCAATTTGTGCCAACCTGTTTCCATATAAACGCAGGTGCATCTATCCTCAATACATCCACACCAAGATTTGCATAGAAGAAGATATTGTCAAGCATTTCGAGAAAGACGCGTGGGTTCGAGAAATTCAAATCCCATTGATATTGATGGAAAACGGTCATCACCCATTGCTTCATCTCCACGTTATAGGTAAAATTGCCAGGTGCGCTGTCGGGAAACACGTCAGGCAGAGACTCCTCAAACTGATCGGGTATTACACGGTCGGGGTAGACATGAAAATATTGTTGGTAGACGGGATCGCCCGCTTTGGCTGCCTCGGCCCAGTGATGACGATGCGATGTATGGTTGAGTACGATGTCCAGCATCAGGTACATGTCTTCCTTTTGCATTCTGTGCTGCAATTCTTGAAGATCAGCAAGTGTTCCAAAACGGGGATCCAACTTCCTAAAATCAGAAATGGCATATCCCCCATCGCTTTCACCCATTGGACTTTCAAATAGCGGCATAAGATGAAGTAGGTTCACACCCAGCTTTTGGAAATAATCCAACTTTTTTACAAGGTTTGAAATGTCGCCGCAAAACCTGTCGACATATAAACTCGTTCCGACAAGTCCGTTGCTTAGAAACCAAAGACCCGATTCCTTCTGTTCATCCCGCTGCTTCAGTGGTTCGCTACGTTGCTGATATGCTTTGGCTACTAAATTGATCAGCTCAGAAACATACTCCTCCTTGCGAGGGTGGCCGCTATATAATTCTTCGAATAGGTGGTGTATAGCCGTTGCATTGGCGATAAAACGAGCATAAAACGCGTTGTCCTCACCTGCAATATCGAATTGATGCTGCTGAAGCACCTCGTTAATCCTGGTATGTAAAGCGCGATTGTACAATACTGTTTATTTGAAAATGCTGGTGTTGAGGTGTTTGAAAGCCTCCATTGCGCCAAGATACTCGCAAGTCCTCGCACCGGCTTTGTTGCCATTGAATATGACTCTCGCCCAATCCTCTTCATTCAGTTCGCCTATTTCATCAATGGAATATCTACTCAACTGAAAAAGGACCGCACCGACAAATGCATCTCCTGCGCCCGTTGTATCAACCGGGCTGACCTCTATACTTGGGATGATTGAGGATTTTCCCCGATAGCCCAACAGAGTACCTTCCTTTCCTAGCGTAATTGCGAATACGGATGTCGTCTTTTGGTGAAGCATATCCACCGCATCGCTTAGAGTATTACTTCCGGTAAGCAGCAGCGCTTCTTCATCGCTGAGTTTAAAAAAATGGCAACGCTCAAGGAAATTCCAGGACTGATCGATGAATGTCTGAGTATTGTTTCTGAATAGAAGGTGACGGTAATTAGGATCAAAGCTGATGAAAACTTTCTCCTGCAATGCTTTTTGGAGCATTCCCTGGTATGCGGCTTGCAAAGGACCCGGGAGGAAACCCGTGGCGGAACCGAAGTGAACAATGGAATAATCGTCGAGCACAATTCCCTCTAGTTCATGCCTACTCAGCTGACCATCGGCGCCCCTGTTAAAATAAAAATCTCGTTCTCCATCCTCCATAAGGGAAACGAAAGCGAACGTGGTAAAGGAAGATTCATCCTGTATGATCCATCGCGTAGAAACTCCAAACGATTCCATCGTATCGATCAGGTGTTTACCAAAAGGATCATTGCCAACCTTGGCCGCCAGGTCAACCTGTCCACCTAAAGCAGCGATGGCAGCAGCTACGTTCGTAGGAGCCCCACCCGGTTTCTTCAGGAAGTGCTGACCGTTTGTGAGGCTCATGCCTTTGTCAGTGCAGATCATGTCGATCAATGCCTCACCTATGCAAAGGATCTTATTTTTTCCAAGGGATGATTCAATCATGGGCTAATTCTTAGTGCCCTCCGGTTGTAGGAAGGACCATTTCTTCTGGTGTCAATTTTTTTGTTCTGATCAACATGGTGGCGACTCCTGCTATGAGGAGCAAAATTCCCGCAAACCCAATCGCCTTTCCCGCATCGTTATCGAGAAAGTTTCTCAGCACATAGCCAAAGGTCAGGTTTTGAATTATCATCGGTATTACTATCATCATGTTTATGATGCCCATATACACGCCATATCGCTCCTTCGGTATGGCGTGTACCACCATTAGGTAAGGAATGCCCATCATACTTGCCCATGCGATCCCAAAACCTGTCATGGGTGCAAACAACAAATATTTATTCTCGATGTGTGGGAAAATGATCAGTCCTATTCCTGCTATAGTTAGACAAAGTACATGGACCACCTTTGGACTCCACCTCTTCGCCAATCCTACGAGAGCGAACGCTGACAGGAAAGTCACAACATTATACCAGCCATTCACCAGGCCCGTCCAACCGACCGCCTCCTCGTACAGCTTCTTATTCTCAACAGGTGTAGTTTTCCAAACGGATAGGGCAATACTCTTGGATGCGTTTTGCCAATAGCAAAACAGGGCATACCATTGAAAGAGGTAGACAAGGCCCAACTGCCACATCACCTGTGGCATGTCCTTAATAGCATGAGCAATTTCCAGGAAAGGAGTTGCAATACCCCGCTTCTCCGCTCTAAGCGCAGCCAACTCCTCAGCCGTCGGCGGTATCTCTGGCGTTTTCTTTATCGACCACAAAACGGAGGTAATCGAACAAACCGATCCAAGGAAGAATGAGCCGAAAACCCAATACGGAATCTTTCCACTTCCTTCAGGAAAGTATTTTTGAAAGATAAACAAGGAGATGTTAGCCAGCGTTATGCCAAGCCCCGTAAAGAAGCTTTGGGTGAGAAATCCTGTTGCGTACTGGCTAGGAGGCAACTTGTCAGCAATGAAAGCACGGTACGGTTCCATTGCCGTATTGTTGGCTGCGTCGAGGATCCATAGCAGCCCTACCGCCATCCATAACTCGGTACTGAAAGGATAAAAGAATAGGCAGATGCTGCAGAACAATGCGCCAATAAAAAAATATGGCTTTCGCCTACCGTACCGGGGATGCCAGGTCTTATCACTCAGCGCTCCGATGATCGGCTGGATCAACAAACCCGTTATTGGCCCGGCAAGGTTCAACAGCGGAATCTCATCAGGTTTTGCGCCGAGGAAATCGTAGATCGGATTCACAGCGCTTTGCTGCAAGCCAAAACTATATTGAATGCCGAAGAACCCGACATTCATATTGATGATCTGCAAGAAGCTAAGTCTTGGCTTCGATTGACTCATAAGCAAGCATTTGACCAGTAAAATATAACAAAAGGAATTTATTCTGGATGTCTATCAGAACCGCTTGAGCGGTTGCAAACGTTTGCGGTTGGGAAACGGTGATAAGTCCTCGATAGTTTATTGTCAAAAAAAAGCTGCAGGTCGATACTCGCCTGCAGCCTTTAAGGAATTGTTCTTAATAGGTTATAACCGGAAGGTCACGCCCGCACTCACGAGATAGTCCGCGAATGCCGCATCGCCCTGTGCGTGCACACCAGTGTCGGCAGTACGACGTTTGTCCGAATCACTTTGCGTACGATTTCTTTTGAGTGCGAAAGGCACACTCAGGTTGAAACTCGCCTGCTTGGTAACCAGCGTCACTGAAGGCTCGGCAGAAATAATGTATCCTGGTCTTCTAAAACCGCGACTCCCGCCGATCAAATCACTCGAAGGCAAACCCTCCACGCGCACGCCACCGGAGAAGGTTAATTTATTAACCATGTAGCTTACACCAACGCGCGTCATGAAAAGGTCCGGCACGCTCATCACATCCGTATTGTATTTCTTCGCAGTCGCTGAAGCAACGCCGCCACGGGTAGTGGAAGTTCCGTTCACTTCTCGTGGATTCACCAGGTAAAAGAAACTACCATAGACACCAAGTTTGTGTGTGAAGTTATAGAAGCTATTCAGCTCGAAAGTAAGTCCTGTACCACCATCGCCTGGTTGAATAGATTGATCCACGGCCCCAAGCACGCTTGAATCGGCTTTCTTGTAGAAATAGTCTGTATAGTTGTAAGCTCCAGTTGGCAGCTTGATGCCGATGCCGAGCTGTACATTTCCTTTGTGAGCCGTCTTGGGATCAAACATCCAACGATATGCACTAAACCTCACATCGCCAATGCCGAATGAGTGTGTCGCATGCCTTGTCTGACCATCATGCTCATACAACGATGTACGTCCGAAAGCCATGATGGGTAATGTAACTGACGCTGACCACCTTGAGTTGAACGTACGTGTAGCCGTCACATCCAATTCATATGCGTAGTTGATAACATTGCTCTTTTCTTTGATCCTGTGATGTTGCTCTTCGGTGCCTACAAAATGTTTGTAAGATTTGAAGTAGCGGTTGTTGAGATTCATCTCCCATCCTTTGGCATCGGAAGGACGGCTACAAATACCGGCGGTGCCTTTGATGGCCACGCAACCTTGCCCGAATGAGGGTTGCGAAACACCGGCAAGTGCAAGAATTAATAATATTGAAGTAATACGTAGCATAGCAGTTAATTTAATTCGTTTTTGAATCTTGTTTCTTGAGTTTAAGACGCTGGAGAACCAGGTCTCCAAGCAAAACGCCGCATTTGTTTCCCATTTCGTTGTCGAACCTGTAATGAATTCCCCCATATAATCTCGACATGGCAGCCTCTTTTGCGGCTTCGCGGAAAGATTTTATTTGTCTGCTCTTAATACCGAATTCCAGGGAAGATGTGTCGGTAAAAGAAAGATTGTCACCGTACCAATTGGTCATCACTTCCGCCGCTGCGGCTGAAATCGTGGCATGCCCACTCGTATAAGAAGGGAATGGAGGGGTCTGGATATAGGGCTGCCACTCACCATTGATATACTTATTTATTGCTGTCTCGGGACGGATGTAATTATAATGGAACTTCTCCTGCCAGCAAGAGATGAACGCATCGAACAGCGCAATACTCGTCTGCACATAAGAGGCGACAGTGGTAGAGAAGTCTGCATTTGCTTTTTGAGCAGCTATCCCTACTATGTTCATCCAATGACCCGATGGTGAGAACTTCTTCGTTGCAAACATCACGTGACCGCTCACATTTAGTTTAAATGGATTGTCATCCCAGAAGTCAGCGATATGTTTCTGCTCCTCGGTAAGATTTTCGACAGTGTGCATGACTTCCATTAACGCCTTCGAATATTCGCTATTCGTGTCCTTGACATTGAAAAGTGGTGGAGGCGGCGCTGTGAATTGAGAACTTGAATCGAGTACGAGACAACGTATTTCATTCCAATGGGGCTCGATTGCCTGGGCATACATCGGAGGCGTAGGCACCCAACGGCCTTCCTCATTGCGCACGGTAAATTTTTCGGCGCTGCGAGTACGAGCGTAGTTATCGCCGCGGCTCCATTTCAACACTGTCGCGAATATGGTATCAGAGAAAGCAATGGTATTGTCCAGGATTCGACGCGACATGCCCGCCTTCCTTGCCTTCGAAGTCAACTCCTCATAGTAGGTCATCATGCTTCCTTCCGGGAACGTGACGAAATTTGCCACCTTTGTAAAAGCCAACAATGCGGCTAGCCTAAAATCAGTCTCGTCCTGGGCAACTGGCTTGGGCATTGGAGGAAGGTGTTTGATTTGACCCGATAGGCTTACATAGTTAGAATCGCCGGCGGCCATGCATTCGTAAGCCGCGATGTTGGCGTACGCATAATTACGGCTGGCGATCATGGGTGGGAAATTATTTTCCAACACCACATCGTTGAGCTGCTTGACTGTCTTACTATATAAAACGGGATCGCTGAACACAATTTTGTATTCATCCGAATCCTGCTTACACGATACCATTACATAGCACAGGCAGGCTATCCACCAAAATTTTTTCATTGTTATTTTGAATTAATGAGAACTATTCTTCCTCTAACCAGGAAAGAATTAACCTACGATATCCGATGGACGGATCGTTTCCGGTGGCTGTTCTCCAACAGGAAGATAGGCCGAAGAAGTAAGTTGATTGTCGTTATCTAACCAGTCATGGTCTTGCTGACCAGCCAGCTTCAACTGCCAGGAATTATTGTGATCGTCATAATCGACTAAGATATTCTTCAGGATTTTTGCTAAAGGGGACGACTGCTTCCCATTATTCTGCAGGTCGAGGCCATTGAACGCCTGGAACAGGATATTATCAGTTGCTTTGATGACCTGCTTATTGTGATTGGGAAGGCATTTGAGAACGAGAAAGTTTTCCTCGACTTTTCTCTTCACGTAGGTATATAATTGGCCATCGATTTCTATTTCACCATAGCATCGCTCAAATTCGGTCCATGTATTTTGATATGGGAGCTGTAAAGGAACGCGGAGTTCAACCAATTGCGATTCTTCGTATTCATTGCCATCGATCCGGGTTTCCATCCGTAAATCGGCCTGTTTCTGCATAAAATTCAGCGCTAGCTTGTATCCAAACCAGTTGAATAGCAGTAGGGTCATAAGCAATATGGCGACAATCTTCTTCAGCATTCAGGTTGAGTGTTCAAGGTACTTAAATTTCGAGAAAAGAAGACCGAAAGTCGGGAAAGTCCGGAAGTCCGGAAGACCAGTCATGACGTGGGAGTCATGTAGTTCTGTAGCGACTTAAGACTGGTCTTTCGGACTTCCGGTCTTTCTGACTTCCGTCTCCCCGGTCTTTCGGACTTCCGGACTTTCGGACTTTCCGTCTCCCGGACTTCCCGACTTCGTTTATCTTTAACGAATTATCCCTCAAGGGCAAAATTGGAATTGTAATGAAAAAATGGGCGTTGTTCGCGATCGTCGGCCTGGGTTTGCTACTGGGCTCCCTGTACCTGTTTATCCCGAACGTTATTGATCTGCATCAGGAAGTGTCTCTTGCCGCTAACCGGCAGGGCATGCAGAGGCGGCTTTTTGACGAAAAAACCTGGCCCTCCTGGTGGCCTGAAAAGACGACGAGCACCGAAGCTGGAAAGGTTTCAAAGTTTAACTTTAATGGAAATACATATATGGTCAAGGATAAGACAACCTCGTCAGTCCTGATTACTACT
>JACMKU010000211.1 GCA_014379965.1 Chitinophagaceae bacterium | reverse complement strand
TTTGACTCCAAGAACCTCCGGCTGGCCAATTACCCTGACGGAGAAAATCCAATAGAAAACGGCAGCCTTGAGAATTATGAAGTCATCAAGATGGACGTGACGAAGATGACCAGGGAGGCGCTAAAGGATTTTACAATGGGTATGAAGGAAAAGGATAGGGCGAAGAACATGTTTGTCCTTGGCTTCCTCTATTGGATGTATGGACGGGAAATGGATAATACACTCAATTTCCTCCGTGAAAAATTTGGCAAGAAGCAGGACATCTTCGATAGCAACGTGAAAGTATTGCAGGCTGGATACAACTACGGAGATACAACCGAGACTTTCGTCACGACGTATAGGGTAGAAAAGGCAAAAATGAATGCCGGTACATATCGTTCTGTGATGGGTAACCAGGCACTATCATACGGCCTGATTGCAGCCTCACAGAAAAGTGGGTTGCCCTTGTTTCTTGGTTCATATCCCATCACCCCCGCCTCGGATATTTTACACGAATTAGCACGACATAAGAATTTTGGAATAAAAACCTTCCAGGCGGAGGATGAAATCGCCGCGATCACATCCGCGATTGGCGCTTCCTATGGAGGGTCTCTGGCTGTGACTACTACATCCGGACCCGGCATGGCACTGAAGGCAGAGGCGATGGGTCTTGCCGTTATGCTGGAGATTCCACTACTGATCATCGACGTGCAGCGTGGCGGTCCTTCAACCGGACTGCCTACCAAGACAGAACAGAGTGACCTGCTCCAAGCTTATTATGGCAGGAATGGTGAATGCCCAATGCCCGTCATCTCCGCGTCTACACCGGCGGATTGTTTCGAGGCGATATATGAGGCAGTGAAGATTTCCGTACATCATATGACTCCTGTAATTTTCCTCAGCGATGGATACATAGCCAATGGAGCCGAGCCGTGGAAGTTTCCAAAGTCGGAGGAGCTGCCGGCCATACATGTAAAGTTCAAGACGGAACTTGGCCATGGTGAAGAAAAACTACAACCTTACCTGCGCGACGAGAAACTGGCGCGGCCATGGGCGCTTCCCGGTACGCCCGGGCTCGAGCATCGAATAGGGGGACTGGAGAAACAAAACATTACAGGTAATATCAGCTATGATCCAGAGAACCACCAATTAATGGTAAAGATCAGGCAGGAGAAGATTGATAAGATAGCCGAATATATACCGGAACAGAAAATCGATAACGGACCCGACAAAGGAAAGTTATTGGTGATAGGATGGGGCTCAACCTACGGCGCCATAAAATCTGCAGTTACAGAATTGTTACGCGATGGCCACCAGGTTGCGCATGCACACCTGCGACATCTTCGTCCGTTCCCAAAGAATCTCGGCGACCTGATGCGCAACTATGAGAAGGTTATCATACCAGAGATCAATAATGGTCAACTCATCAAGATAATCAGGGACGTCTATTTCGTGGATGCGAAAGGCTACAACAAGATCATGGGCATACCAATGACGAAGCAGGAGTTGGTTGAGGAGTTTTCAAAGTATGTCTAGAGGCAACTATTGGTTAATAGTTTAAAGGTTTAAAAGTTTAAGAGTTTCCTTAATGCCAATGTGCATTACGTTAGGGATAATTGAATTTCAGAACTTTCAAACTATTAAACCCTTAAACTTTCAAACTCTCCAACTTTTATGAGAACACTACTTTTTTTCCTAATTGCCACTTTCAGCCTCAATTCATCAGCTCAAGACAATACGATTCGCAAGGAGAAATTTAACTGGGGACGCGGCGACCAGGACACTGCTGCAGGATATGCGCAGGCGGTCAAGGTGGACAACATGATATTTATCTCCGGTACGGTGGCTAGAGACGTGAGTCCCGAAGGCATCAAGCGGGTGTATGAAGCATTGCAAAGAACACTGGCCCATTACGGCGCCACGTTTCAGAATGTGGTAAAAGAGAATCTGTACACAACCGATATTGAAGCGATGAAACAATTCAACTCCGTGAGAAAGGCATTTTATAAAGGAGATTTTCCCGCGGCTACATGGGTGCAGATAAGCAGGTTGTATATGGCCGATGCAAAGTTGGAGATAGAGGTGGTGGCGATGTTGCCGAAGCTGCAATAGGCAATAGGCAATAGGCAATAGGCAATAGGCAATAGGCAATAGGCAATAGGCAATAGGCAATAGGCAATAGGCAAATACCTAAAGGTAATTGCAAATGGCCAATAGGTAAGTTCGGTTTAAACTTGCCTATTGGCCATTGCCTATTGCCTATTGGCTCAGATCTTCAACGCAAACAACTCAATCCCCTCACCTTTACCTTTCAGCTCAATGAGGCCAAGGCTTTCACTTTGCCACTCTTTAAGGTCGAGAGTATCTATAACCTCCTTGGATACGATGAATTTTTGGTTGAGTTCATTGCAGGCGCTTCGTATACGGGCAGTGGTGTTCATGGTATCACCACTCATGGCGAGATCTTTCTTGATAGTGCCGATTTCACCGATAGTAACATCTCCGATATGAATACCGACCCTGAATTCAGGAGTGATGTCAAAATTGCGGCGGAAGCTTTCCCCTTCTTTCTGGATGAGTTTCCTCGTCTCGATAAGCGAGTCAATTGCGCGGCGTGCATTTTTCGAGTTGAATTGCCATGATACTACTACCTCATCACCCACGTATTGATAGATGCGGCCCTGGTATTGAATAAGGGCGGTGGAGACGAGTTCAATAAATTGCCTGATGAACCGGAAGTAATCTACGTTGCCCAGCTTCTCGGCGATGGGAGTGGAATCTTTGAGATCGATGAACATCACTATCCTCTTCTCTACCTTTGGATGCCTGTACTTTCCCAGCAATACGTCGAAAAAAATTCCCGGTGAATACTTCTTGATCATTTCGACTATTACCTGCAAGAGGAGGAAGGTGAGAATCCACCCCGGTATTTTTTTCAACATCCATGGCGTATTGGTTAACCGGTATGCGAATTTACTCAGTGCCGCTGTGAAGGAATTTTCAAGGACGAAAACAGAATACATCATGTAGATGAGGGAATTCATCAGGAAGGCGAGCAATATGAGAATGATCGTCTTCAGTATGAAATTGATCCCCAGAGGTAATTCAATTGTCTTACCATGTGCCTGGAAGAACAATACTGAGGCCATCAACCCGCTGACAGTAAACACGATGATCGCCCTCAGCAGTATTGTGTTGAACGAACTATAACTGATAATATCGCGGTCGGGAGAAATTCCCGGTATGTTCAACCTGATCAGGAGATACAGCATGTCAAGCAACAACCAGCCAGTTGCTATCAGCGCAATCAGCTTATACCTATATCTCGTGGCAACAGGTATTTTCCTCATTATTAGTTTCGTAGACCTCTTCATGCCTTTACGTTAAATGCCCGAAAGCCGTTAGTTATTATAAAGGCATCGCCGTTGAGTTGGTCGAACCGCCACGATTTAATATCACTGCCATCGCAAATGCAAGCACAGAAATGATGATCCCGATCATAAAGACAAAATATGCTGTTCGTATCAATTTATACTTCCGGCCAAGCACCACGCCAAGCTGGTAAATATCATTGATAAGCGCTCCGTACAGGTAATCCTCATCTTTCATCATCTCCCGCATGCCCCACTCATATTCCTTTAGCGTGGCTTTGTGGAAGTTTCCGAAGAACAAGAGATTTGTCTTCTTATTGAGGATGTCTTCCTTGCTAAACGTACCGCCGCTAATCTTCGGTCTCGTGGCGAGGATCGAAATTACGATCGTCGTCAATGAGAACACCAGGAAGATGATCGTTGGGATGGTCAAGTGTGTGTCTATCTCCAGACGTCTAAGGAGTACAGTCAGGATCACGGAGATAATAATCGCATTCACGGAAATCAGGATGTTCGCTTTGCCATCGGCCATTCCACTCAATTCAAGATGGTTATCGGAAGTTAAACGAAGCATCGTTTGGATTCCCTTGCTCAGCAGGCTGCTCTTCTTAGCCGGTTCTGCTGGGTCTTTTGAATCCTTTGAGTCCTTCGAATCTTTGGAATCCTTTGAGTCTTTCTGATCTTTCGAATCCTTCGAGCCTTTCCCCTTCCCTTCCTTCGCTTCCTTTGTATCTGCCTTGCCACTCGTTTCCCCAGCCGCTTCCTCGAGTTCAACCTTCAGGATCTTATCCCGGAGACGCTCAACATTCTTCTGCTTTCCCTCTTCCAATAATCCCTGCGCATAAGGAGTGTAATACTTATGGTCCTCCATGAATTCGAGGGATTGTTTGTTCCAGTTATGGTTAGCCGGAACTAGTTTTCGAAGTGTGTATTCCTTTCGCAACTGCTTGTTAGTAGTCTTGAAGTCTTTTGTGCCAAGGTGATAAGTATCGGCGTCGCAAATGATCTGCTCGGGAAGAGTCTTCGGGTTACGTGGCATTCGGGTAGCAATGATGCACCTTTCTATGGGCTCAATCAAGTCATCTTCCTCAATCACATGACGGGCGAAGAATCCTTTCATCAACTCGATGCTTTTCACCTCATGCATAACGGGCTCCACGAACAGATGTCCTGTATCATGGAACCAGGAGGCGATCAATAGTATTGCCTGGTCTTTTTCCGTCAATTCATATTGAGACGAGATCTCTTTAGCCCGTGCCACGACCGTTTCCGTATGTTCGAAGTTGTGAAAAAGCAGGACGTCTTCCTGTTTGTTCTTCTCGAACAGGTCAGTTACAAATTGCTGTGCTTTTTTTGTTAGATTCTGAAAATCCATATTTAAGAATTAAAAAGTAAGATTGATCTTGGTTCCCACCGAAAAATTAAACAATGTCTCTTCCTTCGAGTAGGCCAGGCTTGCAGAAACCAGAACCATATTAAAAGGTACATAATATAAGCCACCGCCCAATGCAGTATGCCACCGACGTGAGGACTCACCCTCCATCCATACCCTTCCCGCGTCTCCAAACCCTATAATCCCCACATCCCCCGGCAATACTGACCAAACAGAGGTGAATATCTTAACCCGCATTTCGAGACTTCCATAGGCCAACGAAGATCCCGAAAACCTGTTCTTACGGAAGCCGCGAAGGAAATTATTAGCACCTAAGTTAAGCGCCTGGAAATATTCAAAATGTTTATTGAAAATGTGACCACCACCCAGCCTCAAAACGGTGACCACCGAAGCAGGTGAACTGAGGCTTGCATAAACTGTCATGTCTGACGTAAGCTTCGTGACTGGACCCGAACGTCCCGACATTCCTATGAGGTGGGAGAATTCAGTATGCCATTGCATACCTCTTGTGGGAAATAGCTCACTATTCAGGTTATAAACTTCGGCTGCGACCTTTCCTCCAAGGTAAGATTTTGTGGAGTACACCTCAAGGGAGTCCAGTGAAATCAACGAGGGCCTTCCAAGGATTTTTTCAATATTATCCTTCGGGTCGTTCCAATATCTAAAGTAAGTCGGGCCTGCTAGAAGGCTTAGGAGCTGGAATGGCTTTTTCCGGAAGAGCACGGAGGTTTCAATATATTTATACCGCGCCATGTAATAGCGGATATTCCTGGACTTATCGATAGCGGTATTATTACCCAGTCCGAAGAAATTATTTAACGTAGGGCTAATGTATTCACTTTTTACCAGGATATCGGTTGCTCTAAACACCTGGTTGAATTCCCCCTGGTACCGCAACTTGAACGCTCCCCTGAAAGCATACGATGCGGAAACACGGTTCTCCGATGCAAATGGAATTTTTCGGAATCCATGCGTTCTGCGCCAATAGCCAGCACCAATAAAAAATCCATCGTCTGTATTGTAAGCAATATTGGTACGTGGAAAGCGGCTATTCGAATACTGGTTCTCAACCCACCTGAAGGCATTAACGCTCGGCAGATTTGAGAAGAACACGCGTGTATGATTCTTATTAAGTATGTAGTTAGAGGAATCCTTCATGTCATAAAGGACTGACCGTACATTTCCTTTAATGTCGAAGGTGTCGTTTCCTTTTCCCCCAATGATCCTAAGTTGAATGCGTGACTTTGTATTTTCATCAACATCAAACAAGTCATTTCCGTTCAATCCATACAGTCGTATTTCTTTGGTATCGCTGTGATCGAATACGCGTTGGTAGAGTCGATATCCCGTATCAGTCTGGTTGATTCTTTCATACACCTGTATTTTCAGGTTGCCATCGGGTTCCGAGCTAATCTTGAAATATTCAGGTTTGTTGCTGCCAACAATATTGACATATTTTGAAAGGAAACGATAATATTTCATTCCTTCTGTCAACAGTAGATCGCGGCGGCTCTTCAGTTTCGACGTTATTATTTCCGCATCCATTTCATAAATTTCCGGTGGAAACTTGCTGACTGCGATCGCGATGACACTATCCGTCAGGTTCTGCTGGAATTTTGCAATGGTCTCATTCCATTCTTTACCGGAGAGTTGATTCATGAATGCGCGATCGAAATCCCGTGCGGTCCAGTTTAACCATTCTATCCTGGGTATCGTATTCTTGAATCCTTTGAGGAAAGGAAGCTTATTGTCAGACACAAACTTAATGAGGAGCCCATCGGAATTGGCCATAGCCTGGTCTCTATCTTTTGGTATTGGATAATATAAACGTCCCTTGCCGGTATCTCGCGTCCCCCATCTCCATTGATCGAAGTGACGATCCCAATCAGCGACAAGCATATCGAGCAGTCTTGCCCGAAGTACGGCGTTCTGATCCGCGCGATGGTCGTTATCCGAAACCATCTTTTCTAACAGTTTCCCGGTACTCTTGGTTTCAGTTGCATCCACCGTTGGATCGCGCGATTCAAGCATGCATACCGTATTTGCAAAAAGGGGGCGGTAGAAACCCAATGCAGGATCATCGGGCACGAAAAAGAATTCCGGTGTAGCCACCGTTACTCCATTTACTTTGGCGAGATCGGGAATTACCAATCCCGAATACGGGTGGGCAGTAGACACCAGGTCTTGTACAACCTCGGCACCAAGCGTGTTTCGGAAATTTTCGGGCAATGCTTTCTCCGGATCCTTGTCAATAGTCCTAAGCGTCCACTGACCTCCGTTCTTATCGTCGAGTTTCAATGATTTGGTTTGCTTCCCGCCTCCAAGACCCGTAATCTTCAATCCTCCTTTCTCCTTGTTGAGGTGAAACACACGCATGTTGACCAGCGTACTCCATTCCTTTCGGTAATTATTGCCGATACTCACCCGTTGGAAAATGGAAGGGTTGCTATATTTTTCGCTTGCCGCCACATAAACAGTGTCTTTGAACTCCGCGTCTTCCTTCGGAGTAGTAGAAAACTCCTCCAAAACGGGCAGCTTCGAGAAGTTCATGATATTCTCCGAATAAGGTTTCCTGGTGGAGTCGGAGACGGTATAGAATGAAGCCCTGACATTCCTGCTCTTTGATATTTCCAGTGTAGCGAAACCTTGTTCCTCAGCCACGAACAAGCTCTTTCTGCTTTTATTTACCCTTGTCGTCTTAGATCCGCTACCCGATACGAAGTAATGATAATTGCTATCCTTGAGCAGTTGAAGATTGTGTTCATGACCAGCTACGAATATCAGGTTCGGATGGGTCTTTGCGACCTTCTCGATATCGTTCACCATGTTTGTGTAAACCGGGTGCTTAAGATCCTGGGGAGTACCGAAAACGCTGCGGGCAATAGGATAGATGGAACCCAGTATTGGTAGTGGGATGTATAAGTTCTTCTTGAGTTCCGTAAACGGGAATAGGTGTTGTTTCAATCCGAAAAAACCGCCATGCACGCCATTACTCTTGAATGGATGATGGGTCGCTAAAATCACAAGCTTCCCAAAATTTCTATTCAATATATCCTCCAACTGGAGAAGCACTTCGTCTGTCGTCTTGAACGGGCAATCCGATTCAATGCCCGGCTTATCATATGGATGTATCCACCACTGGCTATCGATCACCACGAGCACTGTAACACTATCCAGTTCAACCTCTACGGGACCACCGCATCCATTCTCGGGATAAAACCTCACATTCTGGTTGCCAATGATGTTGACATAAGACTGTTCCCGCATTATGGTCTCGAATCCCGTCGACTGGCCATTGTTCCAGTCGTGATTGCCGGGAATCATATACAATCTTGCTTTGGTATTGGCAACGATCGAAAGTTGCGAGTCTAGTACACTCCGCGTTTCGGAATAAGTAATTACTGTTTCATCCGGAAGGCCCACTTTATAAACATTATCGCCGAGAAAGATCACAACAGTCTTCGCATCCAGTGGGACCATTTTCTTGATCGCCTCGGCTACGGGATGCCTTCCCATCGTAAACTGTCCGCCATCCCCAACAAGTACCACCCTGGTGATAATACTATCCTGTGCAACCACACATTGGCAGACCACAAGTAATCCTAAGAAGCAGGCTAGTTTTTTCATTGAGCCTTATTGTATTTAAAAAGTAAAACATTCGCCGCCCCAATATCCGCCGACTCATTTGAAATGAGAAGGTGTCCCTCAGGGGTAAACGTCAATCCCTCCGGCTGTTTGTATAATTTTGGGTTGATCCGGAACACGCTTTCGGGATTACCATCTTTATCGCCAACTACTATTAACTTATTAACGGAGGAGATGATATAGAGTTGACCAGTCTGGGGATTGATAGCTGCGGCCGAGGGTTTGAACTTGACCTTCTTTTGTTTCATTATTGTTTCAATCTTCCTGACATCGATCACATAAGACGGTTGTTGCGAGAACTTGTGCGTGGTAATATCAAAAGCGAAGGCGCTTAGAGAATTTGCATCATCTCTTTCGCAATCCTTGCACAACATCATTAATTTATTGCTCGCGGAATCCAGGTACAGGATTTCAAATTCATTCTTCCCAGGCAAACCGGAAGGATAAGTCTTGGCTATCACTGAATCGCTGCTTATAAAGTGAAAGGAGATAATGCTGCCTGCGCTCTGCAGGACATAAAAGGTGCTGTCATAAAGGACGAGGTCTTCAAAATCCGCCCCTTTTGCGTATTTCCATTTTTGAATGGCCAGGCTCCCCATAAGCTGGATCTTAAAAAGCCAACCCTTCTCATCGTTAATGGCGAAAAGGCTTTTATCATTAGGATAATAGGCAATTCCGGAGATTTCATCCAGGTAACCGGGTAATTTGACAACTGAAGGTTGGGTGAGATCGTAGCCGGGAGGCGAGGAGAGATTTCCGGCCGATTGGTTCTGGCAGCTAAGGGAAACCAACAGAATCATAACCACACAGAACCACACAGGAAATTTCTTCCCATTACTAAAGCAATGCAGATTCTTGCGGATGATAAACATTTAATCGGTTTCAGGATACCTGTTTGCAAAACCTATGCCGTTGAATCAAAGGCAGATGGAGTATAGGTTTCTCCTTAATTTGTACGGGGAATATTTTCCGCAAATCCCGAGATCAGGAGCCAAAAGGCGATAGGCGATAGGCGGGAGCGTGCCTCCACAACTTCCGTCTACCGCCTCCCGCCTCCCGTCTCCAATCTCCAGTCTCTCGTCTCCCGCCTCCCGGTCACTTGCCAAGCAATTGATTGGTGGTCAAGTTAGAAAGCCGAATTCTCTCCTCACCGGTTTTTCCGGGCTCGTCTACAACAACCTCCACCCTAAGTGCCTTTAATCCCACAACGCCCTGCAAATCCTCGAGCTCAAACTCCTCGATACCCTCTTTTAATAACTGCTGATTTTGGAGAAATTCAATGTATTCCCTGTATTCCGTGGCCTCTTTCGGCTGGGAATAGACAATCGCGAGTTTGCCTGGTTGTGTCAATCTCTCCATCGTATTCTTGATCCTAACCTTGTCTATTCGCTTCTTTATGATTTCGTAACGGATGTTATATGCTCCATCCACGTCGAACTTCCGCTCCGCATTCCGAAAACTAATGGAAATAGGAATGCTGTGCGCAAGGATGAGCTGGGTAGTTGCAAGTGGATGGGGTAATTGTTTCGCCAGGTTGTGTGTGATCCTCGCTGCCTTGGCCAGGACCGAAAGTTGCCACATCTTCATGTTACGCAGGTATAGGTTGTCAAACTTCCGCCTGGGCGCCATCGATTGGCCGATATAGACATTGAATTCAACGCCATCCGTTACATACCTCTCGAAATAATGTGGAAAAACCTTTTGAGCCTCGATCTGCTCTTTATCTATGAAACGTGATACTATATCGTTCACTTTTCCCATGCTCTCTTCGAATTCCTGACGATGATGATAGATCGTCCCGGCCTGTGGATCTAGCATAGCGTAATAGTCGGCGATGTCCTTTTTTAGCGACGGCGTAGCATTATTAAGATGGTCGAAGACATCCGGTAGCTGGCGCTGCAGGAAGTCGTGGATCTGAATCTCGTCGTCCGACAAGAGTGTATCCGAAGCAGATGATATATACTTCTCGATCTTGAATTCTATCTCTTGTAGCAATGGGAACGACACTGCAGCCTGCGCTCTTGTTACAATCCCCTTTGCCATTTGCAACTGCTCGATGAGGTCGAGTTGTATTGCCTGTGCGCGTTCGGTGGATGAATTGCGGATGTCAATCGCTCCATAGAAAGGATAAACATCATCAAAAACGATCTTCGACATCTTCGCATCTTCATTCTGTTGTTTCTCCTGAATATAGTTGAATGCAGTCTCAGTGAACTTCCACTCAACGGATGGCTGTACTGCAGTAAACTTCTCCTTGATGACCTTATCGATCTGGTTGTCCAGGTTTTCAGCGCTTCTTTCCAATGCAAGCGTAAACAGCGGGATCGCGGGCTCGATACGCGTAATATAAGAGGCCTTTAAAACATGCGGTTGATTAGCGATGATCTCGAGAATTCCTATCAGTTCGCCATTATGTTTTAAGGGGCTAATTATCACGCTGCGTGCGCCGGCCTCGTAGTAATATTTCATATAGTCTATCTCCGCGAGCGTCTTCGGGTCGAGGTCCTCGAATACAATTGGCTTGTCAGATTCCTCGAAAAGATACTTGCAGCAATCACCGAGGTTAGCCCTGTCGGTTCCTTCGTTAAGGTGTTTGAAGAGAAGGCTATTGCTATTATATAACTCCGAGTAAACGTAGTGTCCATTCACCTTAAAGAACGGCGTGATCCCAATCCGAATATCTCTCAAACCGATCAAACTCTGCATATGGTCCTGCAGTTCCTTGTATACAACGGCGTCGGAAAATGAGTTTATTTTAAGAAGACTATTCTTCATCCGGGAGATTGCTTCCTGTTCGGTCACATCGATGATCTTTACAATGGCAAGACCTTCAAACCTGAACTTTTCGAGTGGAAGCTGTTTCCTCAACTCCTCCAATGGCATCAGCTTATTCGTGCGTGAGCAGATACACTCTTTTGGAAATTCGGGCATTTCTCCGATCGGCACTACATCCACGAAGCGGGTATCGACCTGCAGCTCGAGATATTTGATGAGTCCGGAAGCCTCATCGGGGAAAGGATAAACTGATTTTGACCAATCAGGGGAAGAGAAACCGAGGTATTTCTTTAGAATGAGAGTATACGCATAGTGCAATTTTTCCTCCTGGAGATTTTCTCCAAGCTCATCGGTAGGCACGCTCACCTCATTGGTTCCAGGGGCGAGGAAGAGCTGTCGAAATAGCTTTGAACTATAGATGATTTGAAATTGAAATGGCAGGGCGACGGCATAGAGATTCTCATGTTCCGAATTCGTCGGAGGAAAGATAGTGCTCAATAAGTTCTCTACGAGTTCAGCATGTCTTTCAAGTACAGACATGTCCGTGATAGGCTCCATTAATTCAGGAGTAGCTTCTACCTGGGTGAGCAGACTACCGTAAAGATTCTGTGCACCTGGTCTGCCCTCATCTATTGTTTTCTTTAACACCTCTATTAGTGGCCTCAACGAAAGGCGGCTGTTGTAGAGAGATTCATACATTCTTAAATTCCCCGGTTTCATATACACTTTTTTTTGTTGGTTAATAGCTGTTCACAGGGAATCTTAGAGGATATACGTAAAGTTAGAGAAAGGGGTTCACCCTTACCTGACTGAATGCTCTGCGAAATTATCATTACACTCTTGCCTCTCATAGCCAAAACCGGCCAATTGCACGAAATTCCGGGTGAGTTGCAGAATTGATGCGTGGATAAATGTGGAGATATAACAATGGAAGAGCGGCGATGGTTCGGGCACGACTAATCACGCCGTAACCGCCTCAGTTGCATGCCTATCTTAATCACGAAGGTGAAATACGAATCATTCCGACTGGGATTGCCGCGTTGGGTTTCTTGAAAAGGTCGACCCGACCGGTTGGATAACTGAGCGGCAATTTCAGCTTGTGGGGCAGGCAGGTGGAGGTGGAAAAGAGCGGGGTCGACATACGAGTCTTCACTCACATCGTCGAGGTAATCAGTGAATAAGAATCGGTGAATCAACTCCGCCCGTACGGTAACAAACGGACCTGCCTCATAACGGAGCCCGAGTCCTGCAGGGACGTTTAATTGGAGCAACGAATAGGGTTTTCGATTCCGATATTCCGGGAATCCCTGGCCTTCTGTACGTAGTGGATGGAGGTCTAACCATTTGTTTCGCAACCTGGCTTGGGGATTAAAGGAGAATAGTCCAATGCCGGCGACGAGGTAAGGCGACCAATAAGGAGCCTCGTCCGTTTCATAGTTCCTGAAAAACAGGGGATGAACCTCCGCACAGAGTTGTACTTCCCGAATGGGCGATCTGAAACTCAGATTCCTCTCATAACGACCGAAGCTGGCCTCACGATCATTCTTTAATACATCATCGCTAGCCCTCGTCGAACCGAGTGTGGCTTCCACCCTGAGAGAAATGACATCCTTATAAGTAGCACCCAGGTAAATTCCAATACAGGGTCTTGAAAATTCCATCCTGAGATCCTTAATGAATCCTTTACCAATCCCAGGCTTGCCTCCAATATCTGTGAGACTATTCATTGCGCCCATCGTAACACCTGCCTCCAACACAATGTTGCTGGCCATATACCTATTGTCGTGATAATAGTATTGACAAAAGACTGTCCTGGCGAAAATGATCAACGTAATATGTAATATCAATAACCGCTTCGTCATTAAATTGCCGACAGACAATACAACAGGTAAGCGATTGCGAATCTAAATTGTAGGAGCTGAGATGAAATGAGGGAGACCTCGGATTAAGAAAGAAAAAAACAGCACTAGTGAGTGGTCAGTGGTCAGCGGTGAGTGAATGGTGAGTAGTGAGTGGGTCGTTTGTAATCGGGGCTTCGCAACACGGGGGCACATTCACTACTCACTACTCACTATTCACCGCTGACCACTCACTCCTTCACATTCTTCTTAAAAAACTTACACACCGGTCGAATTCCACATTCAAAACATTTAGGCTGCCGCGCTACACAGATATACCTGCCATGCAGTATGAGCCAATGATGAGCTTTATGTACATAATGTTCAGGGATGTATTTTACCAGTTCCTTTTCAACTGCATAGGGAGTCTTTGCTCGAGAGGATACGAGACCGATTCTGTGACTTACACGGAACACATGCGTGTCGACAGCCATATTGGGTTGATTATCGATAACCGAAGTAATGACATTTGCAGTCTTCCTGCCAACACCGGGAAGCTTTACCAGTTCGTCCACCGTCATTGGAATGATGCCACCGAATTCGCTGATGACCATATTAGCCATTCCTATCAGGTGCTTCGCCTTGTTATTAGGATAACTGATGCTCTTAACCAATGGAAGCAGGTCGTCGAACCCGGCCTTCGAAAGGGAGGCAGCATCCGGGTATTGCGCGAACAAAGCTGGTGTCGTCATGTTGACACGCTTGTCGGTACACTGCGCCGATAGGATCACCGAGACCAGCAGTTGAAATGGGTTGTCATAAACCAGCTCGGTTTCCGCCTCTGGAGTATGGTCCAGGAAATACTGAATCACGAATTGATAGCGATCCTTTTTGGTCATGAGCAAAACTAGTAATTGTGAGTGGTCAGTGGTCAGCGGTGAGTCGTCATTGCGAGCCAAGCGAAGCAAGTGAGTAGCGAGCAGTGATAGTGAGTTGTCAGTAGTGAATGGCTACCCGTTTTTAGAGACCTGATTAAGTTTTCGGAAATAGCTAAGTCTGGTCGAAATGCGGAGTCCATTCACTATTCACTATTCACTATTCACTATTCACCATTCACTACCGGACCACTCACACATAAAAAAAGCATCAACCGTTACCGGCCAATGCTAATACAGTTGATTAGTGAGGAACTTTAGACCTGCTCCGCAGACTTCTCCCTTGCATAGTTGAGTACATTAAGTACTACTTCCGTGCGGGGGGCCTGCGTCAATTTCTCCAGTCTTTGCATAGAATTTTGAAGAACAGCTAGCTTTTCGCGAAGCGTCCAGTCTTTCGCCAGAGCCTCCTCAATTTGAGCTGTTTGTTCCAAAGACGTTTCCTTGTACAGGTACAATAAAAGGTCCTCAGGCGTAAAATTTGTCATGAGTAAACCGTTGATGTCCAATAAAATAATGTCCAGATATAGAATGTCTCTAATAAAACGAGGCTTGCGGGTCTATATTGTGCAAAAAGGCCTAATTCTTATGTTCCTCGTAATTTTCCGGTATAATGAAAAGGTCCTCATTATCCCGCTTCATCAGGTATTTTTCGCGAGCATATTTCTCTAAAATACCCGGGTTGCTTTTCATTTTGTCGAGCTCCCCTTGTTCCGTAGCAATTTGTTCAGTGAAGTATTGTTTGCTATTAAGTAGTTCTTTCAATTGCCTGCCCCTGTCAGCCTGGGTAAACAGGTCATTCTTATCCAGGAAAAGTATGATGACCATAAACATCGCTGCGGCTATAAAAAACTTGTTCCTCAACCAGCGGGGTATGCGACTCAATGGGCTCACCCAAACTTTGTCCTCAGGATTCAAATTCTCGTCAATTATCTGATCAGGGTTGTTTTCCATTGCCAGGGTTTAAGAGATTGCCCGTGGTTACGATCACGATGGGCTCCCAAATTTAATTTTTCCTTTTGGATAATATGCAGATTCTCCCAACAATTCTTCAATTCTTATCAACTGGTTGTATTTGGCCATTCGATCAGACCTGGACGCCGAACCAGTTTTTATCTGTCCGCAATTGAGCGCAACCGCCAGGTCGGCGATAGTAGTATCCTCTGTTTCGCCACTCCTGTGACTCATAATCGTATTGTACCCGTTGTGTTGGGCAAGACTAACCGCATCGATAGTCTCCGTAATCGTGCCGATCTGATTCACCTTCACCAACAGACCATTTGCGATGCCTTTGTCAATTCCCTGTTGCAGGCGTTTAACGTTGGTGACGAAAAGGTCGTCTCCTACCAATTGACACCTGTCGCCTACCGAGTTCGATAGATTAAGCCATCCATCCCAATCGTCCTCGGCCATACCATCTTCGATAGACGCTATCGGGTATTGCTTCACCCAGCTCGCCCAATATTTCACGAGTTGGTCGCTAGACATCTCCTTTCCGCTACTCTTGTGAAATACATATTTCTTCTTCTTTGCATCCCATAGCTCACTATTCGCAGCATCCATGGCGATCATGATCTGTGACCCCGTCTTATAACCCGCTGCGTCAATGGCGATGAGTACAGTTTCAATGGCCTCTTCATTACTCTGGATGTTGGGAGCGAAGCCGCCCTCATCACCCACATTGGTGCTGAAACCTTTTTTCTTCAACACACTTTTAAGCGCATGGAAGATCTCAACTCCCCAGCGAAGTCCCTCGCTAAAGGTCGGCGCACCAATAGGCATCACCATGAATTCCTGGAAGTCTATCTTATTATCCGCGTGAGCACCACCGTTGAGAATATTCATCATCGGTACAGGCAACGTCTTTGCATTTGTGCCACCGATATAACGGAACAGTGGGAGAGAAGCTTCCTCAGCAGCAGCCTTTGCAACTGCCATACTGACTGCGAGAATGGCATTTGCACCGAGCTTACTCTTATTCTCAGTTCCATCGAGTTCAATCATCATCTTATCGATGCCTGTCTGGTCAGCCACATCATAACCCAATAGGGCCGGTGCTATGGTATCATTCACATTCTTCACGGCCTTCAGAACTCCCTTGCCGAGATATTTCTTCTTATCGCCATCACGCATCTCCACAGCTTCATGAATTCCCGTACTCGCTCCGCTTGGTACGGCAGCACGACCCACGGCACCTTCATCCGTTATTACATCTACCTCTACAGTTGGATTTCCACGGCTATCTAATATTTGTCTCGAGAAGATCTCTGAAATGTAACTCATGTTGATTTCGTTTAATAGTTTGTAGTATTAATTAGTCTGTGGCGGGGGCAATCGTTGCAGGTTCAAAGGGATTCTAATTCGTCAATGACCTGAAAACCTCTTCCAGGCTTTGATTCTCACTCTGCAAAGAAACAATGTTGAGGTTATGCTGCAAAGCCAGTTCGAATATTTGTTTACGCACCGACTCCGGGTTCGCTGTATGTAACTTGAATGTTGAGATAGGCACATCCTCGATCAGCGTCACCTCACTTAGTGTGTCCAGCAGACGCCTGTTAACCACCTCCTGGAATTGTACCACCACCACGTGCTTGTCTTTGTTTCGTTGCTGTAAATTGCTAAGCTTATCATCCGCCACCAGGCCACCCTTATTTATGATGATGACCCTGTCGCAAATTGCCTCTACTTCCTGCAGAATATGCGAAGAAAACAACACCGTCTTATTCTTTCCCTGGTTCTTGATCACATCGCGGATTTCGACAATCTGGTTTGGGTCCAGCCCCGATGTAGGCTCATCTAGTACGAGCACCTCCGGATCATGGATCAGGGCCGCAGCTAGACCCACCCGCTGTTTGTATCCTTTAGACAACTGCCCTATTCTTTTCTTGCTTTCAACTGTCAGGCCCGTGAGTGTAATCACTTCATCGATCTTCGACTTTGCATCTTTTACTTTATGTACCGATGCCACGAAGGCAAGATATTCCCTGATGTACATCTCATAGTACAGGGCATTCGCCTCGGGCAGGTAACCGATCTTCTCTTTCACGGCAAGGGGATTCTCGTTGACATTGATGCCCGAAACAAAAGCCTCGCCCCCTGTCTGGGGCAGGTACCCCGTGATGATCTTCATCGTCGTCGATTTTCCCGCCCCATTGGGTCCAAGAAATCCAACGATCTCGCCTTTTCCTACCTTGAAGGAGATGTCATTGACAGCCTTTTGTTCGCCGTAAATTTTGAGCAGGTTCCGTACTTCAATCGACATAGAGGACAACTACAGTTTTGCGAGGTTACTGGGTTACTAGTTTAAGGGTTTAAGAGTTTAAAGGTTCTGAAATTAGTGGTTGCTTTTAAGAAACGAATTTTCTGGAATCAAGAACTTTTAAACCCTTAAACTTTTAAACTTGCAAACCTTCCTGTTTTGCAATGTTGCGAAATTAGGTGATTCCAAGTCAACGGCTAGTTAACCGCGACAGCAATCCTCGAGTCAGCGGTGCCATAATATAAATACCAGTGGCCTTTGTATCGAACCAGGCCTTCGAGGAAGCATACATGATTCACCTGCCCATTTATCTCGTACGGCCTATCCGGTTTCATAAAATAATTTGTAGAGCGCTCAAGTATCTTGGCTGGATCATTTTTGTCGAAGAGAACGTAGCCCGCCGCGTACGTTCCTTCTGCCAGGCTCGTATCACCTTTCGATCGCACATTACGGCTATTGTATATGAGACGTATTCCTTTTTCTTCTATCATCGCTGGTGGACCCGGTTCCACCAGATCGCTATCGAACATTCCAGCTCTCGGTCCAAACACTGTAACCAATTTGCCTTCCGTAGATTCAACAGGCGTCCAATTAATGAGATCTTCAGAGGTAGCCAGGAAAATATCCGTATCGCCCCAATACATCCAGTACTTCCCATTTACTCTCTGGGCTACGGGACTTCCCTCGGGATAGGTCGAGACAATTGAACCGGATTTGCTCCACGGCGCCGCATACTTACCATTTAAAGTTTTTGCAAACGCAGAGCCGTGTTTCGTCCAATGATAGAGATCCCTCGAAGTGGCGATGAGCATTCTTGCCTTATCTCCATCGTAGGCCGTATATGTCATCACATACATACCACTGCTGTCAGCAACTATTCGTGGGTCCTCACAACCTCCTTCCCACTCCAAATGCTTCTGGGCATCATTATCAGGATAGAAAACCGGAACCGGATGTTTTGTAAAATGAAGACCATCGAGGCTCCATGCCAACCCAATCCTTGACGTGCCAGCATACTTACCGATCTTGTCTTCGGCGCGGTAAAGCATGAATACTGTATCATTACGCACTATGGCAGCAGGATTGAATACATCCTTCTCTTCCCACTTAACTTGTTTGCCGAGTATCGGCGACTGAAACACCTGGCCGGAATCAGGAATCAACACCGGATTGAGACTATCTATCTTCCTGAATGCAGATAGATCTGGCGATGTTGCAGGACTCGCCGCCGTTACAGACGGTTCGTTATTTCCATCGTGACAGGAAAAAATAGCGAGGCAAACGGCTAGGAAAAGTATGCGCATAAGGAAGATTTTGGAATGAAATGTAGAATTTAAAATCTAAAAGGTAGAATGTAAAAGTTGACCAGTCATTTTTGTGAAGCGTCACTTTTACATTTTACATTTATATTCTAGATTTTACATTCCTAGAGATTGTCATATTCATAAAGCGGATCGATATGGGTGCCAGCCTTCATCTCAAACACGGGTTTGATGATGCCATCATTTAATCCATACACCCATCCATGCAGATCTGGTCGCTGTTCATTCTTCCAAGCGCGTTGTATGATGGAAGTCTTGGCGAGATTAAATACCTGCTCCTGCACATTCAGCTCAACAAGGCGATCGCTTCGCTTCGCTTCATCGTCGATTACGGACAATTCATGTCGGTGCAGCCTAATCACATCCTTGATGCCCCGGAGCCACATATTCAGCAAAGGTTTCAAATCGGTATTTGTCATCGCCGCCTTCACTCCACCGCACCCGTAATGACCACATACGATCACATGTCTAATTTTTAGATGATTGACGGCATAATCCAACACGGTCAAAACATTCACATCCGTATTAATTACCAGGTTGGCCACATTCCGGTGAACGAAAATCTCTCCTGGATCAGTGCCTGTGATCTCATTTGCGGGTACCCGGCTATCACTACAGCCAATCCATAGAAATTCCGGAGTTTGGAGATGGGATAGCCTGTTGAAAAAACCGGGGTCATCTTCCAGTTTTTTTGCGGCCCAATGTTTGTTTTCCTTCAGTAAGACCTCATATGGTTTCATATAATATAAATATCTATGTTGTCGATCAAAAATAGCGCTTATCAAAACCCTATCTCACTAACGTCTGTTAGGCATAGGTGAAATTAGGCAACTTATCCTTAAACAACTTTTGGAATACTGTGTTATGGACACGAAAGAGCTAGAATTTTTTTCCCACTTACATGAATGGCTTGGTAAAAGGGTTCTAAATTATTATTTTGCAGCAGTTTCATGAAAAAAAGCAGGAGTATATATAACAGATTTCAATTAGCATCGTCCTTCGCGATGATACTGGCCCTGCTGTGGCTAACTGTCAGTGCTCCCTTTGTATATGCCAGTCAGCAGGAACTCGCCAAGCAGGATATCTCGTTTGGCATTAACAATCCGCACTCCTCAAACGACGATGATGCGGCCAATCCATTCGGCAACAATACCGAGGAGAAGGCCCCAACTTCCAATAGCAGTTTTTCTGAAGAGTATCTTCACGATCATCATTCCTCCGATTATTTCTTTGCTTCATCTTCCGCTTTTCACAAGGGCGAGGATGCACGCGCTTACATCGCCTTCCATGGTGAACTACTTGTTCCACCACCCAATCTGGGATAATTCCTCTTTATTGCTCCGTTATTAATGGCCTTATCAGGCCTGTTACTTTATTTTTTACTTAAATAAATGATGTCATGCATTTTATGCATGCTCGCAACACTTATAAATGATTATACCAATGAGAAAGCATTCAAAGGAATACTTGCTCCACCTTACTCCCCACCAGGGTTTCGAAATATTGAAAGAAGGGAACAAGCGTTTTATTCAGAATCTTAAGACCGATCATGACCACCTGGGACTAATCAACCAGACCAGGGAGGGCCAATATCCCTTCGCCGTTATCCTAAGTTGCATGGACTCACGTACCTCTGTTGAATTGATATTCGACCAGGGGTTAGGCGACCTCTTCAGCATACGAATAGCCGGTAATATCGTGAACGATGACATTATCGCCAGCATCGAATATGCTGTGAAGTACATAGGTTCAAAAGTGCTTATGGTTCTCGGACATACGGAATGTGGTGCGATCAAGAGTGCAAAGCAGGGAGTTGCCGACGGACATATCACAGGTCTGCTACAACGTATACAGCCTTCGATCAGCAAAGCCCTGCTATTTGAAGACAAGGATTACCAATTGCAAGATCATGTTGCCTATGCTAATGTTGAGAACAGCCTCGAACAGATTTTGAATCGCAGTGAAATCGTGAAAGACATGTTCGAAAAAGGCGAAATAGGCATTATCGGAGGCATTTATAACATTGAGAACGGTGAGGTGGACTTCTTCAAGAACCTCACTAAACGGAAGAGATCAGCCAAACGTACCAGAGTAGAGGACAATGCCATTTCTCCAGAATAAATAATCGATTAATCTAAAAACCAAACCAGAGGCGCAAGCCTGTTTTCCTAAACATTTAATAAGATGAAGTTCAATACGAAGTATTTCAAGACTGACATGCTATCGGGCATGGTTGTGTTCCTGGTTGCGTTGCCACTTTGCCTCGGTATTGCCGTGGCAAGTGGCGCGCCTCCTTTCGCCGGCATTATCACCGGCATCATCGGTGGCATAGTGGTCGGATCCCTGAGTAATTCGAATGTCAGCGTTTCTGGCCCGGCAGCCGGGCTGATCGCCATCATCCTGGTTGCAATCACAGACCTCGGCTATGAGACCTTTCTCGTCGCCGTTGTGATAGCAGGTGTGATCCAGCTTACGTTAGGACTTGTGAAGGCGGGTAGTATTTCCACCTATTTCCCTACATCGGTCATCGAAGGGATGCTTGCTGCTATCGGCATAATCATTATTAAAAAAGAATTGCCACACGCAATTGGTTATGACAAGGCACACGAAGGCGACTTCTTCTCGTTTGAAAAAGGATCTGAAACAGGTTTTTTTACCGAAATAATCAACGCGGTGAATTATGCCCACCTTGGTGCCATCATTGTTACCATTGTTTCCATTGGAATTTTGGTCGCTTTCAACAAGGTCGCCTTCCTGAAAAAGATAAAATTTATTCCCGGCGCACTTATCGCGGTAGTCGTTGGCATCCTCCTCAACGAAGTATTCAAGGCTAGCGGTTCTCCACTCGCAATCTCCCAGGAGCACCTGGTGACCCTGCCAACGGCAGCATCCTTCAACGAGTTCATTGGTCAGTTTACAACACCTAACTTCTCCGGATTTGCTAACTCCAAGGTTTGGATAGTAGGCGTTACTATTGCAATCGTCGCTAGTATCGAAACCCTACTGTGTCTCGAAGCGGCGGATAAGATGGATCCCATGAAACGGTATTCCGGATCTAATGCCGAGTTGAAGGCCCAGGGAGTTGGTAACATTCTAGCGGGATTTATAGGCGGATTGCCTATGACCTCAGTAATAGTTCGTACAACGGCTAACATTAATGCGGGCGCAAAGACGAAGCTATCAGCGGTTGCGCATGGTGTATTAATTCTTTTGACTGTAATTCTCATTCCCAACATACTGAACAAGATCCCAATGGCCTGCCTGGCCGCGATACTCATCATGATTGGTTTGAAACTAGCGAGTCCCAAGGTCTTCAAGCATATGTGGCACACAGGCAAGCACCAATTCATACCATTTATCGTTACCGTGATTGCCGTCGTGTTGACGGACCTGCTGAAAGGCGTTGGAATTGGCCTTGCGGTGAGCGTATTCTTCATCCTGCGTGGGAATATGAAACTCGCTTACTTCTTCAAAAAGGAAAAGCACCACGAGGGCGAGACCATCCACATCGATCTTGCGCAAGAGGTTTCGTTTCTTAATAAGGCTGCTATCAAGCAGACGCTAGCACACCTTCCACGAAACAGCAAGGTCATCATCAATGCGGCTAGCACCGTTTATATTGATTATGATGTATTGGAACTAATCCGCGACTTCTTAAATTTCGGATCTAAAGACAAGAACATATCTGTAACGCTGAAGAATTTCAAGAAAGAATATAGGATTGGTGAAGCTGTGCACGTGCATTCGGAAAAAGAGCCCGTTGCTACCCAGAAGGACTTCCAGGCTATGATCGCACAAAACGACATGTAATTATGAGTACACAAAACAATAAAGTGGACACTACCGTGCATTCTGCACGAAGTAAAGTGTACCATAGTGACGGAAAAGCGGTCGCAGACGTGCCACATATCCTTCATGAGTTGCGGCATTACCTCCCCTCGCAGACTCCTATCAAGGATTTTATCCATCACAATTCACTTCATGCCTACCAACACATGAAGTTTTATGAGGCCATTTTCAAAGCCTCGAAAATTTTCGGATTCCAGGCTACACTCCAACTGACCGAATTCAGGGAGTTGTATGCCATTGGACGAATAAAGAATGAAGTTCTCGAACATGTGATCGAGGGAAGAAAAGGCAAGGGCGGAGTGAATCTCGACACCTGGAGGGACCGTCTCCTTCGGAAGTCGTACGATGTAAATAACACGCCGCGCATCGGTCAATTGAGAGCGGAGTGGAAGAATCAATACCAGGTGGATCTGGATAACCTGGTGCAGCCCTTGCTCTTCCGCATTGTTTGTTCCTACCTTGACCAGGGCATCTCTCTTCATAAGGTAAGCAGTCATGATGATGGCTTCCTGGCTTCCATAAAGGAGCTGGAGCAAAATAGTTTCACTAGTTTTTTCAAGACAAAGAGAGCAAAGGAATTACTGCTTTCCGATAACCTTGACTGCAGGAAGCTCTTGCAGATAGTTGTTGGCCAGGAAGAGTATTTTGAACAATATCTTTTCGATCAGCAATTCACCCACCAGGGATGGAGCGGGATTGTTGCCGCGGTTGAAGACTCACCTCATACGCTGATGGATAGCAGGAAGATCTCGCTGATGGACTTCGTCATGCTCGAACTGTTGCTGGAGATAGATGCGCTTGATCATTCACTGGGGAAAGATTGGGAGCCACTCGGCGATCGTGTCGAAGCCCCGCCAGTTGACCTGTTTGCCCACGTGGACACCACCGAATTGCAGGAGGTATTCATACTTTGGCAGGATGCATTCGAATGGAGTTATTACGACGAAGTGCTGTCCGGAATGCAGCAATTAAAGACCCGATCGATTGAAACTATAGGGGAGGGCAAGAGTACTTCGCCTAACCTCAGCTTCCAGGCCATCTTTTGTATTGATGAGCGTGAGTGTTCTATTAGAAGACACGTTGAAGCGGTCGATCGCAATTGCGAGACGTTTGGATCCCCGGGATTCTTCGGTGTGGAGTTTTATTTTCAGCCAGAGAATGGAAAGTTTTACGAAAAATTATGTCCTGCACCCGTTACTCCTAAATACCTGATCAAAGAAGAGCCGGTATCGCATAAACGTGGTCATGAGTTACTGTACACTCCTAAGACCCATACATTGCTCGAAGGCACGCTGGGCACACTGAGTCTTGGATTCATGGCCGCCATTCGACTGTTTCAAACGATGTTCCGGCCGAGGATGAGCCCGGCCATTTCGAATGCGTTTTCGCACATGAACAAGAAAGCGCCGCTAGTGATTGAGAATAGGGATGTGAACCATCGGGAGAACGATCTGCAAGTAGGATTTACTGTCCCGGAAATGGCCGCAAGGGTGGAAGGATTGTTAAGAGGGATCGGAATGGTAAAGGATTTCGCTCCGCTTGTATATGTGATGGCGCACGGTAGCAGTAGTGCCAACAATCCCCATCACAGCGCGCATGATTGCGGAGCATGTAGTGGTCGACCCGGGTCGGTAAATGCTCGCGTGTTTGCCCATATGGCAAATCACCGGGAAGTAAGAAATATTCTTAAGGAAAAAGGCCTCGCCATTCCAGAATCTACCTGGTTTGTAGGAGCAATGCATGATACCGCCGCGGATCAAATGGATTTCTATGATGCCGATATCCTGGACGATGAAAAGAAACAGGCCCATCAGGTAAATCTGGTCGCTTTCGAAGAAGCTCTCGACCGTAATGCAACAGAAAGATCAAGGAGATTTGCCTCTATTAATACAAAGAGAGATCTGAAGAAAGTACGGAAGGATATCCTGGACAGATCAGTATCGATGTTTGAGCCGAGGCCCGAGCTTGGCCATGGCACCAATACTCTTTGTATAGTAGGCAACCGGGATATCACGAAAGGTCTCTTCCTCGACCGCAGAGCATTCTTAAACTCATATGACTATCGCACAGATCCGGATGGTAGCGTCCTTACCGGCGTGATGCGCCCCATCGGGCTGGTATGTGGTGGAATCAACCTCGAATACTATTTTTCCCGTGTCGATAATCACAAATTAGGGGCAGGGACTAAACTCCCTCACAACATAATGGGACTTTTCGGTGTGGCAAACAGCAGCGACGGAGATCTGCGACCAGGTCTTCCCGTGCAGATGATCGAAGTGCACGATCCCGTGCGATTGCTGATCGTGGTTGAGCATCAGCCCGAGATTGTATTAAAGTCAATACAGTCTACGCCGGAGATTTACGAATGGTACCTTAATGAATGGGTGCACCTGATTGCCCTTCATCCCGGCACGAACAAGTTTCATTATTTCAAGAACGGAGAGTTCACAATCTATGACCCTATTACGCCCGAAGTGCCGGCGGCAGACGATATCCTAAAACTGGTAACCGACGCCAAGGAGATGGAGACAAATTATATCGTAGACGCTACGGTGGAAAACTTACCTGTTCATTTGGTAAACGAATCATAACTAATGCAGCAATTCTTACAAGTATTTATAGCACTACCATTACTCGGATTTGTTCTTAGCTTGTTTGTACCCCGCAAGAAAGAAAGACCTCTTTCCTGGATCGCAATGGGCACAGTGGGCGCGCATCTCATTCTATTGACTGCCTTCATTTCAGCCTGGCTAATACGCGGCGGCGATGCGCTGGACATAAAGCAGTTCATTGTATATGAATCACCTTCTTTTGAATTCGCGATCGATTTCTATTTCGACAGGATCACCGCGGTCTATTCATGGGTGGGCGACGTGATCATGTTGCTCGTAGTACTGTTCAGCCGATTCTATATGCATCGCGAGGCGGGCTTCAAACGATTCTTCAACAATATTCTCATATTCTTTGCGGCATACCATTGCATCATCTTCTCAGGTAATTTCGAGACATTCTTCGTTGGATGGGAACTATTGGGTATCTGTTCTTTCCTGCTGATCGGCTTCTATCGCGATCGATATTTGCCAGTGAAGAACGCACTAAAGGTCATCTCGATTTATCGCCTTGGAGATATTTGCCTTATTATCGCCTTATGGCTGTGTCATCACATATTTCATGCTAACATCACCTTCTCCCAGTTGAATCTCCCCGGCTTCGTGCAGGAGTACCTGCCTGGCAACGGAACAATGATCCTGTTGGTCGGCATCATGCTGCTGGTGGGCGCGGCGGTTAAATCCGGCCAGTTCCCATTCTCTTCCTGGGTGCCAAGAGCAATGGAAGGCCCTACCTCATCGAGTGCCGTATTCTATGGGTCATTGTCCGTGCATATTGGCGTGTTCCTGCTATTGCGTACCTATCCTTTGTGGCAGGACGTGACGGCTATTAAAATAATGGTGATCGTTGTCGGTGCCGTCACAGCGTTGGTGGCTACCGCCATTGCAAGGGTACAGCCAACGGTGAAGACCCAGATTGCATATTCTTCCCTTGCGCAGATAGGGTTAATGTTTATCGAAGTGGCACTCGGCTGGCATATCCTGGCACTCATCCATTTTTCAGCGAATGCATTTTTAAGAACATATCAGCTCCTGGTGTCGCCTTCGGTGCTGAGTTATCTTATCCACGACATGTTCTTCAGTTTCACACCCGGCCAGGCGGCTAAGAAGAAGCAAAGCAAACTGGGTAATTCACTTTACATGTTAGGCATCAAGGAATGGAACCTCGATTTCTTTCAATATAGATTCTTGTGGTCACCATTCAAATGGCTTGGTAAGCAACTCAACCGCGTTCCCGCAGGCATTGCTGTTACAGGTGTAGTGATTGTACTCATTGCGGGTATCGTCATGTTTGCAATGAAGGAGGAATTGCCTGCCGAGGTCATCACTTACATGCCGATAGTCTTTGCCGGCATTGGCTGCCTGCTTGTTTTGCGGGCATTCGCGGAGAGGGGAAGCGCGTTGCGTGCATTCATACTAGTTGCTGTGGCGCAGTGTTTCATTACGCTTTCAATCTCATTCAATGGAGATGTACCGCCTCACCAGATATTGATTTTCCTGAGTGGGATTGCTGTGGCGGCTATTACCGGTGTGGTGGGATTAAACCGTATAAAGAGGATCGATAATGATATCAGCCTTAATAATTTTCATGGCTATGCGTACGAGCAACCGCGATGGGCAGTGGTAGTACTGATCTCGTGCCTGGCGATGGCGGGTCTTCCATTTACACCCACATTCCTGGGAATTGACTTGTTGTTCACGCATATTCATGCGAATCAGTTGGCTGTCGTCATTTTCACATCGATCAGTTTCCTGTTTATTGAAATATGCCTGCTAAGGATCTACTCGCGTATATTCCTTGGACAGCATAAGAAGCCTTATCATCCGATAGCATATAAATCCTCCTAGAATTTGAGGGGCCCGTTCTTAATCCGTTTGTTTCACGCAAAGACGCCAAGATTCGCAAAGGCGCAAAGAGTTTTCTAAAGTAGAATACCCTTTGCGGCTTTGCGAATATTTGCGTCTTAGCGTGAAATCGTTGCGTGCAACCTTTTATTCCAGTTCACGAGAACTCTGAGGCATCTTATCATACTCCCCTTTTAACGCATACCACCCAAAGATCATCAACCCTATCGCAATCGGAGTAAAGATGGCAATGATGATGACCCAGATCACTGGGTTGTTGATGTCCTTCGTGCCATCGGGGTCAATATTGGAGATCGCACCACTTACGAGGAAAAATACGACGAGTGGGCCTAGCAGGAGCCACACAATTCCCAGATATTTTTTAAGGCTGTTCATATTAGTTCAATTTTTTGTTTCATGCAAAAGCGCAAAGAGTTTTCTGCAGCAGAGGATCCTTTGCGTCTTTGCGAGACTTTGCGACTTTGCGTGAAACAAATCTTTGCGAGAAACATTAATCATTTACCTCCTTATCAATCTTATTGTTCAGATATATAACTCCTATGATCAGGCATAGCGTCGCCACGCCGATCGGGTACCATAGTCCAACCAATGGATCGGCGGGGTATGTAGTCGTCAACAATAAACCAATGAACGGTACCAGTCCGCCGAAGACACCGTTTCCAATGTGATATGGAAGCGACATCGAAGTATACCTGATCTTCGTTGGGAACATCTCTACCAGGAACGCCGCGATTGGTCCATAGACCATCGTCACATAAAAGATAAGGAGGAAGACAAGACCAATGAATTTCCAATAAACGCCTCCTGACAGATGCTTATCCTTGTAGACTGAAGGAGCATTCCCGTTGAAAAGTGGACCATCAGTTCGTTCTTCTACGAAACTGGAACCATTCTCCAGCGTCACCCTTCTCGATGCGCGGACAACTGATGTTTCAGGGTTCGTTTTTTCATTCGTCGCTGACCACAATTCACTATTGGCTACAGGAGACTCCGCTTTCCAGGCCTCTACGTTGGTATTATTGAGAAATGTGCTGAAGATGGGTCGATACGTAACGATCCCTAAAAACATCCCAATCATCATAATCCATTTGCGACCGATCTTATCACTTAGCCAACCAAATAGCAGGAAGAAAGGTGTAGCAAACGCGATCGCCCAAAGCATGATAGTTCTGCTTTGCTCGAATTCAATATTGCATTTTGTCTCGAGGAAGTTTTGTGCATAGAACTGACCTGTGTACCAAATAACTCCCTGGCCCATCACAGCGCCAAAAAGTGCTAGGAGAACCATCTTGAAGTTCGTCCTGTTCCTGAAACTCTCTTTTAATGGGTTGACTGAAGTCTTGCCCTCCTTTTTCAGTTTTGAGAAGAGTGGAGACTCGGACATTTTCAACCGGATATAGACAGATACAGCCACCAGCAGAATGGATATCCAGAAGGGATATCTCCATCCGCCCCACTCGGCATTGAAAGAAGCATCGCTCATGTTGAGCTTGACCAGCATGATGACACCAAGTGCAACGAATAATCCCAGTGTCGCCGTCGTCTGTATCCAACTTGTATAATATCCTCTTCGAGCTGCAGGAGAATGTTCGGCAACATACGTAGCGGCGCCACCGTATTCACCGCCTAACGCCAGTCCCTGCACAAGTCTCAATAGCAAAACGAGTAACGGGGCCGCTAGACCAATGGCCTTGTAGCTAGGTACGAGACCGATGAGAAAAGTGGAACCGCCCATCAATACGAGGGTGAGAAGAAAAGTATATTTCCTGCCGATGAGATCTCCAAGTCGCCCAAATACCAATGCGCCGAAAGGGCGAACGATAAATCCGGCCGCGAAGATGGCCAATGTACTTAAGAGCGCAGCGGTTGCATTGCCTTCGGGAAAGAACTGGGTAGAGATCGTTTTTGCGAGCATTCCGAAGATGTAAAAATCATACCATTCGATCATCGTTCCCACCGATGAGGCTACAATCACCTTCCGGATGTTGCTGGTTTCGTTCATGCGTTTAAAGTACGAATAGATTTTATGCGGCACATAAATTTTTTGTCTTCGTACATTTAAGGCCCAAAAGAAAGATATAGTATGGCATATCCTTTCCAGATCACCAGCATGGAGCAGTATGAAAAAGCATACCGCGAGAGCATCGACAATCCCGATCAGTACTGGTCATCGGTAGCGGAACATTTTCACTGGAGAAAAAAATGGGATCGTGTGCTTGACTGGAACTTCATTGAACCAAAGATCGAATGGTTTGGCGGGGGTAAGTTAAACATTACAGAGAACTGTATCGACCGACATCTCGAGACGATGGGAGATAAGCCTGCGATTATCTGGGAACCCAATCATCCCGATGAAAGAACGAGAATAGTCACTTACAACAGGCTTCACAAACGTGTCTGCCAGTTCGCCCAGGTATTAAAGAATAATGGAGTGAAGAAAGGTGACAGGGTATGCATATATATGGGCATGGTTCCAGAATTGGCGTATGCTGTACTCGGTTGCGCACGCATCGGCGCTATCCACAGCGTGATCTTCGGCGGATTCTCTGCGCAGAGTATTGCTGACCGTCTTGAGGATGCAAAGGCCGAGTACATCGTTACCTGCGACGGCGCATACAGGGGTGGAAAAGATATTCCCCTCAAGAGCGTGATAGACGACGCATTGATGGGTAACAAAGTCGTGAAGCGGGTAATAGTCTATACCCGTACACGTACACCTGTGTCGATGATCAAAGGACGCGATGTATGGTGGGAAGATGAAATGGAGCATGCCGAAGCGCAGGTGGAGAGGGAAAACGTAGTATCGATGCCCGCCACGGAAATGGATGCGGAAGATCCTTTATTTATTTTATATACTTCCGGCAGTACGGGTAAGCCAAAAGGTGTAGTTCATTCCTGCGCAGGCTACATGATCTGGGCTACGTATACGTTCGTTAATGTCTTTCAATATAAACCGGGCGAGATCCACTTCTGCACCGCGGACGTTGGTTGGATCACGGGTCATAGTTATATAATATATGGTCCCCTCTGCGCAGGTGCTACATCATTGATGTTCGAAGGAATTCCTACTTATCCAGATGCAGGCAGGTTCTGGGATATCGTGGACAAGCACAAAGTCAACTTTCTTTATACGGCGCCTACGGCAATCCGCAGCCTGATGGGTTTCGGACTCGACCCATTGAAGGGCAAAGACCTGTCTTCGCTTAAGAAGCTTGGTACCGTTGGCGAGCCGATCAATGAAGAGGCCTGGCATTGGTATGATGAGAATGTGGGAAATAAAAAATGTCCGATAGTAGATACCTGGTGGCAAACCGAAACAGGAGGCGTCCTTATTTCGAACCTCGCCGGGGTCACACCATCGCGACCCGGATGGGCCACGCTTCCCTTGCCCGGAGTATTGCCGAAACTCGTCGATGAGCAGGGAAAGGAAGTAGTAGAGAAGGACGAGAATGGATTGTTGAAAGGAAACCTCTGTATCGCCGCCCCTTGGCCAGGCATCATCAGGACTACCTACGGCGATCATGAAAGGTGTAGAGTCAATTATTTCGCCACCTACGAGAATTTATATTTCACTGGCGATGGCGCTTTGAAAGATGAGAATGGATTTTACCGCATCACTGGCAGAGTGGACGACGTATTGAATGTTAGCGGTCATAGGATCGGCACTGCCGAAGTTGAGAACGCCATTAATATGCATGCGGGCGTGGTAGAGAGCGCGGTTGTAGGCTATGCGCATGAGATCAAAGGACAGGGAATCTACGCCTATGTGATATTCAACGGTCACAAGAAGGACGACGACATGACTCGCAAGGATATTCTCGCCACTGTAAGCCGCATCATTGGGCCCATAGCCAAGCCGGATAAAATACAATTTGTGCCTGGGCTACCAAAGACACGAAGCGGTAAGATCATGAGAAGAATACTTAGAAAAATTGCGGAAGGGGAAACGAGTAACCTGGGCGACGTCAGCACGTTGCTTGATCCGGGAGTGGTGGAGGAGATTCGCGCTGGGAAGGTGTGATGCGACGTTTAACGTTTTAACGTTTAACGTACTTTAGATCGGACAGGCTAGACAGTTTAGAAATTTTATTAACCCACCTGTGCTTAACCAAATCGTCCAGTAAAATATGATCGAATTACAGAACGTTAAACGTTAAACCCTTAAACGTATCTCAGGCAGTTATAAAACAATAAAGCAGTCTTTACGACTGCTTCAAGGGGTTTTCCAAATATTTTTTAAACAAACGCGCTTAATAGATTCTGCAAAAATTATACCCGAAAGGGTATCAATTTGCGATGTGATAAAAATATCGAGGGTTCTTCTCTATTGCAAGCCTTAAAAACTACTTTTGACCGCTCCGGTATTTACCGGGTGGATATCTTATGAAAAAATCAAAACCGAGGAAGAGACTGCGCTCGATCATTACCTGGTCCCTGTGGGTGCTGCTAGCCCAATTCATTCTCATCAATATCAGTGCGGCGCTCTACGCCCACAAGCTCACTCATCTCTATACTCCCGACGAACACACCTGGACTAAATCCGCGTCTGACAACATTTTTACCAAGACTTGGCGCCTGTTTACCGGCCCCAAATTCTATCACCAGTACAGCAAAGCCAAACCAACATACGCGTTTACTACCTTGACTCTCAAGACGACTTCCGGAATTCCCCTGGAGGCCTGGCATGCGAAAACTGACTCTGTAACGCCGAAAGGAACCGTTATCCTTTTCCATGGCCTGATGGGTAATAAAGGACAACTCCTGCATGAGGCAGAAGCCTTTCGAAATTTCGGCTTCAACGTAATGCTCCTCGACGTTAGGGGACATGGCAACAGTGGCGGGAATGTAATAACTATCGGCTATCGTGAAGCAGAAGAAGTGAAGCTGGCGTATGATTATGTGAAGTCCACCGGCGAGCAATCCATATTTATCTGGGGATCGTCAATGGGCGCGGTAGAAGTAGTGAAAGCAGTTGCCGAATATCCGTTGCAGCCTTCAGGTATCATCATCGAAATGCCCTTCCTGTCATTGCAATCACACCTCAAAGGAAGGGCGCGCATTCTTGGATTTCCCGAACAACCGTTTGGATTTCTTACCTCTTTCTGGATTGGAGTCGAGAGAGGGTTTAATGGAAACTTGTTCAACACCGCGAGGTATGCGAAGAAACTGACATGTCCGGTGCTTATGCAATATGGAAGGAAGGATGAACTGGTACTCCAGTACGAGACAGATGCGATCTATTCTGCCATAGGTTCCACCAATAAGAAATTAGTGATATATGAGAATGCGCCGCATTCTTTGTTTTTGAAGGAAGATCCCGAATTATGGAAAAGTGAGGTAGGAGATTTTCTTGAAATGAACAGGTAAGCTATTTTCTGATCGTCACTCGGGTCCCTACACCCGTGAAGCCATAGATTTCCTGCACGTCATCTCTCTTCATCGAGATACAACCCATTGTCCAGTTCTTATACCTGTCAACCACGAAGTCCTCGTGAGGCCAGGTGCCATGAATGCCGATTGCACCACCAATGCTGGCTGAGGCCGGAATCTCGCCCTTGTCTTTTCTCTTCTTGAATTTATCCCAGCTTTCTTTAGTCGGATAATCGATAGCCATGAAACGAGCCCATTTTTCATGAGGTTTCTTGTGTACTATGCGGAAGGTGCCTTCTGGAGTGTTCTTGTCGCCTTCCATTTTCTTGTCATCGAGCGTATTATTTCCGAAGACAACAGGATAGGTAGCGTACCAGCCCTTGTCATCGTATATGCTTAACTCGTAATCTGATTTATCGATAATGATGGATATGCCCCCAACAGGACCTGCTGTAGCATCGAATCTCTTAAATGTCTTCTTACCAGCTTTCTTGATGCTGGCATCTGAAGTTGAGGGAGTATTGAATACCAGGAAACTGCTTCCCAGCAATACTGAGGTGAGTACGATTACATTTTTCATAGTTGTATCCTTGTCCGTCCGGATTCAAAACGGGATAATTGGATTCTTATTTCTGGATCGGATAGTTTTAACGATGGCTTTACAATTGTACGCAATTAGCAAAAATGATGCAAAGAAAAATCCCGCTGAACATTTTCAGCGGGATGTGGAAAACAAAAGAGGTAATTGTCCCTGATCAATCTATCTAACTGCAAGTTTTACCAGCTACTGATGCGAAAACCCACCGTATAAGGTACCTGGTCAAGTCCTTTCTCCCACATATTCTTGAAAGCGTAACTGCCATATAGCTTTACAGGTCCTAATAATAGTTCGCCTACGTAGGCCAGTTTCCAACGATCGAGGTTGAAGTCACTCTTCGTCTTATCTACGTCTCCATCGTTTTTAGTCTTCTGCCTTGCGCTATAAAGGAATCCTGCGCTTACACCTCCGCTAAAACCGAAACCTCTTTGGCGACCAGGAGTGAAATTAATATTTAACATAACCGGCACCGTGAGGTAATCGGCTGCAAGCTTGTTCTTTCGTGCTCCTTTGAGGCTTTCATCGAGTGCGACGAGCGTAGGCTTCTTGGAGAACTTAATACGTGATTCATCGAAATGATAGTTATTCAATTCGAGTCCTACTCCATACTTAAGGTTCAACACTCTCTTCGCGATGCTGATCCGCTGCATGAAGAACCAGAGATTTATGTTCCTCGATTTGCCTGCACGCAGTTTGAACCAGTCTTCATTGCTGCCCGGTGCAAACGCTTGTGTGGAGGCGCTTGCATAATCAGTACGGTCATTATAATTCGAGAAGCCGATGTCAATGATCCACCAATTCGTACTGATGGCTGATGGCTCTTCGTTGTTCTCTCTTTTGCGTATGCGAAGGATGCCTCTGTCCTCTTCTTTTTCAGGTTTGCTGTCCTTATCGCGTATGATGATCATGCCGCCGATCTTGATCGTATCGGGAGTGCTCCTTGTAGAGTCCGTTTGGGCAAAACCGCTCGTGACAGCACATAGCAATAGACACAGGGTAATTAACCTTTTCATTTTTTTAATTTTAAATGTAGTGATTTATTTCAGTTTAATGGACAGCCCTGCGATCAGTAACCGGTCATCGTCATCGGTCGCTTTGATGTTGGTTCTCTTCTCAATCGTCCTGGTTATTTTCCGGAAAAAACCACGGAGTTTGTTTTTCTTTTCAGCAGGCTGTTCGATACCTTCCTCGTCCGCAGGTGATATATTGTTTGACGTTGCAACAACATCATCTGTTACAACAGTACTACCCCGGAATTCTTCAGGAATTGTTAATGGTTTCTTGGGAACATCTATTTGGGCTGTTGTATTCTTTGTATCCTCATTTCTAATTATGTTCGGATTGTTTACCGGTTGAGGTAAGTCGTTGCCGCGTTTCTTAATTACGTTTCCCTGGGAAGCGATTGTTGTACTCTTATCCGTCAAAGGTTGCAGCGGTTGATAACGAACTGCAGGTTCTTTTTTCTGATCGGTCACCATTTTCTTCGCCGTTATTGCAGGCGCGTCGACTGAAGAAGGTAGCTGGCTCACCTCTGCCAGCTTGGTCTCAATATTTGCTGGTTCTGTAGCAGCCTTTTCGTTTTTCTTCCCCTGGTTGTCGATAGTCGATGCAACTGGCCCTACAACATCTCCATTCCTGTTTGAATTCACAATAATGATGGCGGTAGTACTGATTGCCACTAGTAACACAGCAGCCACTGAGAGGCGCCTCCAGGTGATTCCAATTACGCGGGCCTTTTCTTCCTTGCGGTACAGGCTGTTCTTATCCGGGAAGACAATTGACTCCGGCTGTAACTTTGACCGTTGAAGCCAATCCAATTCTCCTTTGAGCGAAGGATGAACGGACACGAAGTTTTCTACCTCACGTCTTTCAGCTTCGGGAAGTTCATTGTCGATATAGGAAAGGAATTTCGACTCATAATTAGATAGATCGATCGGGGAGGAAATGCCAGACATCAGTATTTCCTTTTTATCAAAAACAATCGAAGTGTCCGGTGTTAGTTTACTTGACAATAGAAGATCGAGTTCTTCCTTCAGATCCGGGTTCTCCTTGGTAAACAACTCTACGGCCCGGCGATCCTCAGATCCAAGTTCATTATCCACGTAGAGGATAAAGAATTCTTCGTAATTATTTCTGTTAAGCATCATTGACTTCTCACTTTTTTCAACAGGCTATCAAGCCCATCATATCACGTTCTCGATTTTTACCAGGTATTCCTTGAGTTGCACCCGCGCCCTGTGAAGGTAAACCTTGACCTGGCTTTCACTCAACCCGGTTATCTGTCCAATCTCATTATAGCTATATCCTTCATAATCCTTCAGCAACACCAGCGATCTTTGTGTCTCGCTAAGGCGGCTAAGCGCCTCTTCCAAAACCTTCTTCAGGTTGTGGGCGGGTTTGTCATGTACCCGGGTCTCCGCACTAAACTCCTCTTTCAATTGAACCCTCTTCACTTTGCGGATGTGATCGATCATCTGGTGATAGGCGACGGTAAACAGGTAAGACTTGCACTTCACCGGGTCGATCTCCTCACGGTTGCGCCACATTTTCTCAAATGCGGTCTGCACCACGTCCCTTGCGTCTTCCTCATGCTTGAGGTTTTTGACGATAAATCTGTATACATTATCTGCATACGTTTTTACACATTGGTTGTACTCTTTCTCAGTCATAAACAGCCGAAGGCAGGTTCAAAAATACCGATGGAACCCGGAATTTTAGGTTAAACGATTGGTTATAAGTAAATGTTACAGTCCGGTGGTATTTTTATCACCAGCTTAAACAGTTGCTAATCAGAAAGAAGCGGAGGAGAAAAATTGATGGGAGAGGCTTTCCCAGATCATCTTATTGCCGTCATCGCCATGTTTTTTCTGGCATGTTCCGTCCATGACCTCATTACAGGGATGAGACTCTTTGCCAGGGGTGGCAGCCCACAAAACCAGGATCCCCCCTGTGATGGCCAGGGCTAGGAGGAGTGTTCGTATGATATTCGTCTTTCTCAAGTTTGCTGGTTTCTCCATTTGACGACCGCCTGCCGGAAAATGTTACAGTAAAAGTAAACATCCGTTACGCAGGGAAAAACCAATAATTGACCAAATGCAGTAATTGGGATATGAAATGCGGGATAGTGGGGGTGGATTGCATTTACCCCTCGCTCTCGCTCTGTTTCTCGCTCTGTTCCTGTTTCTGTTCCTGTTTCTTTAACCTGAGAGCGAGAAAAAGAGCGAGGAACGGAAACAGAAAACAGGAACAGAAAACAGAAACAGGAACAGAAAACAGAAATCAGAAACAGAGCGAGAAACAGAGCGAGAGCGAGGCTGGAACCTACACTTGTTTTACTACCTTCTTTACTACACCCATCGCCTCACCCACCTTCCTAAACGCCTCAACAGCCCTATCAAGATGATCCTTCTCGTGCGCGGCGCTTAATTGAACCCTGATCCTTGCCTTTCCTTTGGGGACTACCGGGAAGAAGAAGCCAATAACGTAGATTCCTTCGTCGAGTAATTTCGAAGCGAACTCCTGCGCAACTGTAGCCTCATACAACATGATAGGAACAATCGGGTGATCGCCCGGCTTTATATCGAAGCCAGCCTCGGTCATGTTTTTACGGAAATATTGAGTATTGTATTCAAGCTTATCGCGAAGTGTTGTTGTTTCTGTAAGCATATCAAGTACGGCAATCGAACCACCCACGATCGAAGGAGCGAGTGTATTGCTGAAAAGATATGGCCTCGACTTCTGACGCAGCATTTCTATTACTTCCTTCTTTCCAGAAGTAAATCCACCCGAAGCACCTCCCAGTGCCTTGCCAAGTGTGCCGGTGATGATATCGATCTTTCCCATCACTCCCCTGTATTCATGTGTTCCTCTTCCCGTTTTTCCAAGGAAGCCAGAAGAGTGACATTCGTCGATCATGATAACGGCATCGTACTTCTCCGCCAACCTGACGATTTCATCAAGTTGAGCAATCGTTCCATCCATACTGAATGAACCATCGGTTACAATGATGCGGCTACGACAGCTTGCCGCCTCGCGGAGCTTGGCTTCGAGATCTGCCATGTCATTGTGTTCGTAACGATACCGTTGGGCTTTACAAAGATGTACCCCATCAATAATCGAGGCGTGATTAAGCGCATCTGATATTATCGCATCCTGCTCGCCGAACAAAGGTTCGAATACCCCCCCATTCGCATCGAAGGCTGCCGCATACAGAATGGTTTCCTCCGTACCGAGGAAAGCAGATATTTTTTCTTCTAGTTCCTTGTGAATATCCTGGGTGCCGCAGATGAATCTGACACTGCTCATTCCATACCCATGCGCTTCAATAGCAGCATGTGCGGCCTCGATCACTTTTGGATGCGAGGACAGTCCGAGATAATTATTTGCACAGAAATTCAATACAGTTTTCCCGTTAACAACTATCTCTGCTCCTTGCGGACTGGAAATGATTCTTTCTTTCTTGAACAGACCTGCAGCACTGATCTCTTCTACTTCTGCTGCAATGCGATGTGCAAACTTTTCGTTCATGGGATTTGTTTAGACAACAAAGATAGGGGTGGTGCAACTACCCTCGCTCCCGCTCTGTTTCTCGCTCTGTTTCTGTTTCTGTTCCTGTTCCTGTTTCTGTTCCTGTTTCTCTAGCCCAAGAGCGAGAAACAGAGCGAGAGCGAGCAACAGAAACAGAAACAGATCGAGAAACAGAGCGAGAGCGAGGAACAGAAACAGAAACAGAGCGAGAAACAGGGAGACACTCACTATTCACTACTCACCACTCACAACTCACAGCTTCAATTCCCCCGCAGCCTGCTTCAACCCATCCGGATGAATGTTGTTGCCCTCTAGCACAACCATGTAACGAGGGCTGGTGAAATAGGTAAGCGTACAACGAGTGCCTGCCTTTTCGCAATGCTCGATTGCCTTGTTTCCCTGGAATTCGATGGTCTTGGTGTATTCGTTATCACTCTCAGATTGAAAGTTGAACATGCCCAGATACTGGCTGCTATAAATACCCGCTCCGCCTGGGCCACCGCAGTCCCATATGTTTACCTGTACGTTAGTAGTATCGTTTAATGCATATTCAGCCGTTGCAAGTCCGGTACCTGTTGCAGACGTAGCCTGGAAATTGGAGCGCTTTGCGCCCATAAGTTGTTCGGGTAAGAGTGCCTTCAATTCTTCGAGGTTCAAAGGAGGTAATTTTTGCAGCTCTTCGGTCTGCTTCTTCATTTCTTCGGTTACCTGGTCAGACTTGCTCACATCCGCAGTGACTGTAGTCTTTCCATCTTCACTGGTAGCCTCAACAGTTTTCTTATTATTTCCACAGGAAGTGAGAATATATGTAAACATCATCAGGAGGAGAATGTGCTGTTTCATGGCAAGAGGTTTTGTTTAGAATATAAATGTATAAAAATTCGTGTTTTTACGATAAAAAAGAACCCTACAGGTTTTTACATATTATTTATGAAATATATTGACTGAAGTTATGAAAAACAATATCTGATTATTACTTTCGTTTTCTCCTTTGATGGCCTAACTCTACCGACTTCCTCTGAAATCTCCCTAACAATTTATTGGACCCGAAAAAACTAAGAAATGAAGAAGTTCATTTTGTGCTTCATTGTAAGCGCAACCGTATTGTTTATGCTATCATCATGTGCATCCGTCAAGAGAGACTGTCAAGGTAATAAGCATTACAAACAGCGAGGCGGATTCTACCTCTAAAAAGGCGACTGCAAAACCGAAAGTCCGGAAGACCGAAAGTCCGAAAGACCTGTTCCTAACTTTGAAGAATGTTTAAAGTATAGGAGTGGTCTTTCGGTCTTCCGGACTTCCGGACCTCCCGACAATTTGCATTCTACATTTCTACAGCGATTACCTTTGGGAAAAATCCCTCATGAGATTCGCCGTCTATTTCCTTCCTTGTCTATGGTTCCTATTCAGCTCTTGCTCGCTTAACAACGTGAAGACTGACGAGAGCCTGAAGCGCTATTTCGACGACAACAAGGTCGAAGGAACCTTCGCGTTGATGGACAACGGAACAGGAAAGTTTACTGTGCACAATCTCGCCAGGTATCGCGACAGCAGCTATCTCCCTGCATCAACCTTTAAGATTGTCAACTCCCTCATTGGTCTGCAAACGGGCAAGATTACCAACGACAGCATGGTGATCAAGTGGGATGGCATTAAACGTTTCTCCGAGGATTGGAACCAGGACCTTACAATGTTCAAGGCTTTCAGGGTGTCGGCCGTAAACTATTACCAGGAGGTAGCCCGCCGCATTGGACGTGACACGATGCAATTTTGGCTCGATTCACTCAAGTACGGAACGAGACAGATCAAAGGATCCGTTGATTCTTTCTGGCTGAATAATAATCTTAAGATTACACCTGATGAGCAGCTTGGACTTGTGAAGAGATTATACTTCGGACAACTTCCTTTTCATAGAGTATACCAGGAGATGGTGAAAAGGGCAATGTTGTTTGAAAACAATACAAATTATCGGCTCGGGTACAAGACCGGATGGGGCTTTACGGAGAATCAGCATTCTATTGGTTGGGTAGTTGGCTGGGTGGAGGAGAATAATCATCCATATTTCTTTGTCCTAAACATAGAATCGCCAGATAGAAATTATGATATGTGGGGCGTTAGGTTGAAGATGCTCAAAGACATACTTAAACACCTCGGTTTTCTGGAAGGGAAAATGTAGACATGCCGCATTGATATTGGAAAACAGTAGTTTTCCGCGGGATAATTTATATCAAATTGTGATCATTTGGTTTAATTGTTGAATATTAGCCCTGTCATCCAAATATTTTGAAATTCCAATTCCAACATATCGAGTTCGTTTGGCTGCTCGCAGCAGTTCCCCTGTTTATCCTTTTATTTATATTCCTGCTTCAATGGAAAAAGCGTGTCGTCAAAAGGATGGGGGATAAGAACCTTGTGAAGGAGATGACGGCCAATTTCTCTCCGCGATTATTTACTCTAAAATTCTTACTCATTCTTCTTGCCGTCGGTGCAGGTGTAGTTGCAGTGATGAACCTTCGGAAACCTGGCGGTCCAGATGGGATCATCAGGAAGGGTATCGACGTCGTAGTCGCCCTGGATGTCAGTAAGAGCATGCTTGCCACAGACCTTCAACCCAGTCGCATCGACCGGGCGAAGCAATTTGTCAGCAAGCTGATCAATGCGCTGCCAGACGACAGAATAGGCCTTGTTTGGTTTGCAGGTAAGGCTTATATGCAAATGCCTCTAAGCACCGATCATGGGGCCGCCCAGATGTATGTATCATCGGCAAGTACTGATGCCGTGCCGCAGCAGGGTACAGTTATCAACGACGCGTTAAAAATGAGTGCAAACGCGTTTAACACTGCGGAGAGACGATTCAAAGCCGTAGTATTGATCTCTGATGGCGAAGATCACGACGAAGAGGCGATACAGACGTCTGCCGAGCTAGCCGACCAGGGGCTAATGATCAATACTGTAGGAGTTGGTTCACCCGAAGGTGGATACATAGTAGACCCGGCGACCGGGGAGAATAAGAAAGATGACGCGGGGAACCCGGTGATATCAAGGCTGAATGAAAACGAATTGAAGATGCTCGCTGAAAACACCCGTGGTGTATATGTCCGCCTTCAAAGCAGTGATGATGCGGTGAGGATAGTGAAAAATCAATTGTCACAGATAGAGACCAGAGCGTTCGGTGATGTATCGCTCATGAATTTCAAAACGTTTTACTGGTGGTTTGCAGGTGCCATGCTTATTCTACTGATCGTGGAAGCATTTATTCCTGAAAGAAAAAAATTGGCAGCTTGAAAAACTTCTCACTCATATTATTACTTTGCATTTGCCTTCCGATGGCAGCGTTTGCCCAGGCACCCGAGGTAGCCATCCAAAAAGGAAACGAACTTTATAAGAGGCAGCAGTATGAACCTGCAGCATCTGCCTACGACGAGGCCATTGCCAAAGATCCTGAGAACAAGGCGGCGCGATTCAACAGGGCGAGTACAGCTTATCGTCTTGCAAAGCCCGATGAGGCTATTCGCTCCTTCGAGGAACTTGCGGTTAAGACCAGTGAAAGTGGCGAGAAAGCAAAGTCATACTACAACAAAGGCGCGATCCTGTCAAACCAGAAAAAGCTCGAGGAAAGTATCGATGCTTATAAGAACGCTCTTCGCCAGGATCCCAACGACAAGCAGGCAAGGGAAAACTTACAGAAAGCGTTGTTGGAGTTAAAAAAGAAGAATCCTCAGAAAAAGGAAGACCAGAAGAAGAAACAACAACAAAAACAGGATAAGAAGCAACAGCCGAAAATGAACCAGAAGGAAGCGGATCAGAAACTCAAGCTGCTCGAGCAGAAAGAAAAGGATTTGCAAGAGAAAATGCAGAAACAAAAGACCAAATCCACTGGAGGTCAGAAGGACTGGTAATGAATTCTTATCAGGCTAATCTTCGTTAACTTTGCCGCATTATCATCACGGCACACTGAACATGCAGCTATACTCCGAATCACTTACTGAATACAAACGTCTTACAACAAGAGAGGTAAGGGTTGGAGACCTATTGCTTGGTAATTTCCATCCCATCAGGATCCAGACGATGACCACCACCGATACCATGGATACTATGGGTACGGTGGAGCAGAGTATTCGCTGCATCGAAGCAGGGTCCGAGCTCGTGCGCATCACCGCTCCATCGAGGACGGAGGCGGAGAACCTCTTGAATATTAAAAATGAATTGCGCAGGCGAGGATATACGGCGCCACTGGTTGCAGACATCCATTTCACCCCGAATGCCGCCGAGATTGCGGCACGAATCGTCGAGAAGGTCAGGGTCAATCCGGGAAATTACGTAGACAAGAAGAAATTCGAACTAATCGAATATTCGGATATGGATTATGCGGAAGAGATCGATCGCATTCGCGAACGATTTACTCCCCTGGTCAAAATATGTAAGGAATATGGTACTGCCATGCGTATCGGTACCAATCATGGTTCGCTCAGCGACAGGATCATGAGCCGATATGGGGACACCCCGATGGGAATGGTGGAAAGTGCAATGGAGTTCCTCCGCATTGCCAGGGCAGAAACTTATCACAACATCGTGTTGAGCATGAAGGCCAGTAACCCGCAGGTGATGGTACAGGCTTATCGATTGTTGGTAAAGACGATGGCGGATGAATTCGGCGAGTGTTATCCATTGCATCTTGGCGTGACCGAAGCGGGCGATGGGGAAGATGGAAGGATAAAGAGCGCGATAGGCATCGGCTCCCTGATGGAAGATGGGCTAGGGGACACTATTCGCGTTTCACTTACTGAAGATCCAGAACTTGAAATTCCCGTCTGTAGGGATATCGTCAAACGATACGAGCAAAATAGCCAGGAATCAGGAAAGCTATTTACCATGTCCCAGGAAAATCCGCGCGCGCCGTCCCTACCTCGTGGTGGAATTTATTATGATCCTTTCCACTATCAACGGAGGGAGTCATTGCCCGTCGATAACATAGGCGGCAAACATGTGCCGGTTGTCATAGCAGACCTTAGCAAGTTGGATACGATCACCACCGAGAGTCTGCAAAGTGTTGGCTACACCTATGATATAGTCACGGATAAGTGGACAATAAGCGATGCTGCCGCTGATTATATTTTTACCGGCCATATGTTACCCGATCTTCAATTGCCGGGTACACTCAAAGTGATTGTCTATCCCGATACCTGGCAGGCGGCTTCAGATAAAACAAAATTTTTCCCCATCTTCCAGGATAGTGGTTTTGTTGATGCATCGTTGAAGAGTGACCACCTGAATTTCGTGATGGTGGATTGTTACAATAATGGCATCGAATCACCCTACCTTGACCAGCTGAATGACCCGACAGTAGTTATTTGCCTGAGTAGTACCAATAAGAATGCATTGTCATCGGTACGCCGCATGATGATCACTCTCGTGGAGAAGAGTATAAAGAACCCCGTCATACTGATCACCGACAGTTCGGCACAGACGGCGGATGAACACCTGATACATTTTGCAACCGAGACTGGTGGCCTGCTGCTCGATGGATTCGGTGATGGAGTCTGCCTGGGCATGACATCCGCCGCTTATCAATCGATAGGCTCAGGCAACGGTTCAGTAAATGCTTCAGGAAGGAATTACCTCCAAAACCAAAGTGTAGAACAGTTCATCAATAATACTGCTTTTAATATCCTGCAGGCGACACGAACCAGGATATCCAAGACGGAATATATTAGTTGTCCCAGTTGCGGAAGGACGCTGTTCGACCTACAGGAGACAACTGCCAGGATACGGGCGGTTACTCATCATCTCAAGGGCGTTAAGATAGCCATCATGGGCTGCATCGTGAATGGACCTGGTGAAATGGCCGATGCGGATTTCGGATATGTGGGGAGTGGCCCGGGAAAGATCACACTGTATCGCGGAAAGGACGTAATGAAGAGAAACGTGAATAGCGATGTAGCAGTAGATGAACTCATCAACCTTCTTAAGGAAAATGCCGCCTGGGTAGAACCCGCCACCTAAACCTCTTCAAGTGAACAGAAAGCTCTGGATGATTATCTTCATGGCTGTCGTCATTGCACATCTCACGGCCATCGCCGCCGGCCATCTTCTTTTGCAGCAAGTCACAAAGCCATTGATCATCCTCACGCTGGGTGTATATTTTTTTTCGTGTGTCGGTCGCAGCCGCTCATCCTTGATAAAATGGGTAGCACTGGCACTCTTCTTTTCCTGGGTGGGCGATATATTATTAATGTTCCAGGGAAGGGATTCGATTTTCTTCATACTTGGACTTTCGTCCTTCCTGCTTGCGCATGTTTTCTATATCATCTTCTTTCATCAATTACGAGTAGGCGAGAATATTAAGAGCAATCCCTGGCTCTTAGTCATTGTTGCGGTGTACTATGCCACACTAATGTATTTCCTGTCTCCACACCTTCTAGATATGAAAGTACCAGTCCGTATCTATGGAATCGTCATTAGTTTCATGTTCCTCTTAGCTATGCACATGCCTTTCATGGCGGCAAAGAACATAGGACGCCTCCTAATGACCGGTGCACTTCTCTTCGTGATTTCAGATTCAATACTCGCTATCGATAAATTTTACCGCCCTTTCGAAATGGCGTCCATACTTATTATGCTTACTTACGCGGCCGCCCAGTTTATTATCGTCGAAGGCGCGGCCAGGTATATCAATATGAAGAGTAATTTTGAGGAAGTAGCGAGTGGCTAGTAAGTTGGCGAGTGGCTAGTAAGTTGGCGAGTGGCTAGTAGGGATTGGCTAGTGGGGTGGGGAGTCTTAATATTGAATATCTGTGTGACAACCTATGTACCTATGTGCCAATGTGGTTAAAATGCTTCACTCGTAGGTTTGTTCCGAATGGATCGGCCGTCCAAAAGATCCGTGACATATGAACACCGGTTAAAATTGAATGAATGCAAAAGACAGATTTTCTTGTTATCGGATCGGGTATTGCGGGGCTGACCTATGCTCTAAAGGTCGCCCGCTACTATCCAGAAAAGAAAGTATTGGTGATGACAAAAGCCGCGGCCGATGAGACCAATACTAAATATGCCCAGGGTGGAGTAGCCGTAGTCAATGATCTGGAGAATGATAGCTTTGAAAAACATATCGAGGATACACTTATAGCCGGAGATGGATTGTGCAATCGCAATGTAGTTGAGATAGTCGTTAAAGAAGGGCCGGACAGGGTGAGGGAGCTTATCGAATGGGGTGCGAGGTTCGACAAGGAGCAGGACGGAGACTATAAGCTTGGAAAGGAAGGCGGGCACTCCGAGTTTCGGATCATACATCACAAGGATATTACTGGGTGGGAGATGGAGCGTGCACTGCTGGATGCGGTGGCGAGGCAGTCGAACATTACTATCGTCAAGCATTGCTTCGTGATAGACATCATCACGCAGCACCACATGGGGTACCTGGTCACAAAGGCAACTCCCGACATAGAGTGCTATGGCGTATACGTCTTAAACTCGAATACTACCCAGGTAGAGAAGATCCTTGCGAAGATCACTTTACTGGCAACTGGAGGCAACGGGCAGGTATATCGTACCACGACGAATCCCTCGATCGCCACTGGCGATGGCATAGCCATGGTATACCGGGCGAAAGGACGAATCGAGAATATGGAATTTATCCAGTTTCATCCCACGGCCCTTTATGAACCTGGAATGAAAGGACAGGCATTCCTCATCACCGAAGCTGTGCGTGGCGACGGTGGCATACTTCGTAATAAAGAGGGTGAAGCATTCATGGAAAGATATGATGATCGCAAGGACCTCGCACCACGCGATATCGTTGCGAGAGCGATAGACAGCGAGATGAAAAGGACCGGTAACGAACACGTCTGGTTGGACTGCCGGCATTTCACCAAGGAAAAATTCGTTGAGCATTTCCCCAATATATATGAGAAATGCCTCTCGGTAGGCATCGACATAACCAGGAATATGATACCCGTCACACCTGCCGCTCATTACAGTTGTGGTGGGATCAAAACCGATGAATGGGGAAGGAGTTCGATCAAACACCTTTTCGTGTGTGGCGAATGTGCGAGTACTGGACTACACGGAGCGAATCGTCTCGCAAGTAATTCATTGCTTGAAGCAATGGTATTCGCTCATCGCTGTTATACCGACGCCGTCAATATTGTCCACGCGCTTTCATTCAACGATGCCATCCCCGACTGGAATGCGAAAGGAACGAGTGAGCCCAAAGAAATGATCCTGATCACCCAGAGCCTAAAAGAACTCCAGCTCGTCATGAGCGATTACGTGGGCATCGTAAGGAACGACGTACGTCTTCAGCGCGCCCTGCGGCGACTCGATCTACTTTGGGAGGAAACGGAACAACTATATCAAAACACATCCATCTCACTTCAACTTCTTGAACTCAGGAACCTGATATCTGTTGGCTACCTGATCGTAAAAGGTGCCGCCTTCCGAAAGGAAAGTCGCGGACTTCACTACAATACCGACTACCCATCCAAGAGTGCGATGGTTCAAAACATTGTGTTATAGCTTTTATCTTTGCTGTCATGTACTATGTGGTTTTTGGATTGCTTTATTTGGTGTCCCTGCTCCCGTTTTTCATTTTGTATGGTATCGCGGATGTATTCTTCGTGATAATATACTATCTCACAGGTTACCGCAAGAACGTAGTGATGCAAAACCTCAGGAACGCGTTTCCTGAAAAGAATGACAAGGAATTGAGGTCGATTGCCCGCCAGTTCTATCGCAATTTCATGGACAACTGGATTGAAACGGTAAAGCTTCTTTCCATTAGCAAAGCTTCCTTGCGCAAAAGAATCAGCGGCAACTTCGACATCTTCCACGAATTGCATAAGAAGGAAACAGGTGTGCAGGTGAACCTTGGTCATTTCTTCAATTGGGAGATCATGACACTGTATACCGGCATCAGCCAACCATATACCTTTTTAACTGTCTATCTGCCTCAAAGCAGTGAACTGATGAATAAGTTGCTGGTACGGGTGCGGGCAAGGTGGGGCAATCCGCAATTGCCTGCGTCCGACATGGCACGCGCGATCCTGCCATGGCGCGGAAAAAAGTATTTACTAGCCCTGGGTGGCGACCAAAGTCCTCCGAATGCTGACACCGGATACTGGCTCTACTTCATGAACCAGCCTGCAGTATTCCTAAAAGGTCCTGAGAAGTTTGCCCGTATTTTGAACATACCTGTATTGATGATGACGACTACCCGTAAAAAGAGAGGTCATTATTATTTTGATTATTTCATGCTGGCGGAAAAACCCAGGGAGTTGCCGGACGGGGAACTCATCAGGCGGTATGTAGCACATGTGGAGGAAAATATCCGCTTACAGCCTTCACTGTATCTATGGAGTCACCGGCGATGGAAGCATCAGTGGAATGCATCGTTTGAAAATTTCTGGGTTGATTCTAACCCGATTCCCGGGAAAAAAGAATCGTCCCTGGAAGTAATTAAGAATTCAGAAACCCAATTAAAAACCAAACCCGCTGTAGGCAATTAATATCCTGCGGATGTTGAACGTTAATTAATATCTTTTCTCCATGTATTACTTCGTGTATGGCATATTCTGGCTCCTGTCTTTGTTGCCATGGCGCGTTCTTTACCTGATATCGGATGCCATCTATGGCCTCGTGTTCTATATATTGAAATACCGGCGAGACGTAGTGCTGTCAAACCTGGCCATGGCATTTCCAGAGAAGTCGGAAGAAGAAAGATGGAAGATCGCGAAAAAATTCTATCATAATCTCCTCGACACTTTCATGGAGACGATTAAAATGTTATCTGCATCGGAGGCCGCACTCTCTAAGAGATTCGTTGCAAACTGGGAAGCAGTCAACCAATTTTATCCTTCGGGCAGAAGCATTCAACTGCATGCCGGTCACAATTTCAACTGGGAGCTCTGCAATGTTAGTTGCCCGATCAACCTTAGGTATCCATTCCTCGGCGTGTATATGCCGATGACAAATAAATTATTTGAGCGCTTATTCCTGAAACTTCGCTCAAGATTCGGGACAAAGTTGCTAAGGGCAACACACATGAAGGAAGACTTCCAAATTTATAAGGACGCCCCATACGTGTTGGCGCTAGCGGCAGATCAGAATCCGGGTAACCCAGCGAGCGGCTGGTGGTTCGACTTCTTCGGTCGGCCAGCACCATTTGTAAAAGGCCCCGCAAGAGGTGCGATAGGAAACAATACCGTGGTGATCTTCGCTTTCATTCATAAACTGAAACGCGGTTATTACGAAACGGTGTTCACCGTAGCCACAGAAGAGCCGACTCGTATGACGGAACAGGAACTCACTGCGAAGTTTGTAGAATACCTGGAAAATGTAATCCGCCGATACCCAGAGATGTGGCTATGGAGTCATAGGCGGTGGAAATGGGTGTGGAAGGAAGAGTTTGGGGAGGTTAGGCATCCTAAGACGTTTAAAGTTTAAGAGTTTAACGTTTAACGTTCTGATTTCAGAAGATCCGTTGATGTAATGATTTTCCAAAAGGGGTAGTCCAATAATTTATTGCAACCTCGGTTTAAAGAACGTTAAACGTTAAACCCTTAAACGTTAAACGTTAGTTCAACACATTCGCCTCTTTGACAATCTCCGCCTTCTCCTGTTCCTTTATCTTTCCCCATCCACCAAGGATGTTGCGAATGTTATGAATCCCCTGGCGCTTCAACATAGAGGCAGCAATGACGCTGCGATAACCGCCAGCGCAATGCACGTATAAATTCTGGTCGTCTTCGAAATTTGCCATGCTGGCGGGATCCGTCATATCATTCAACGGCAAGTTAAGCGCACCGCGAAGATGTCCTTCTGCAAACTCTGCAGGCTTGCGTACATCAAGAACTTTGAGTTGTGGATCGAATGGAATATCCATCATCAGCTCATCCGCCTCAATATCAATGATCATATCTGAAGGCTCCCCACTTTTCCTCCAGGCTTCATATCCGCCTTCGAGGAATCCCTGTACCTTGTCAAGGCCCACACGCGCCAGCCGGATGATGCTCTCCTTTTCTTTTCCTGCATCGGTGATGAGTAACATAGGTGCTTCGAATGACAACAAGCTGCCCGCCCATTCGGCAAATCTTCCATCGAGACCAATGCTGATTGACCCGGGGACGAAACCTTTTGTGAATTCATCCGCACGCCGCGTATCGAGAACAATGATTGAGTCGTCCAATATCATCTTCTTGAATTCGGGAACCGGAATGGGCCTCATACCTGTAATAACAATATCATCGATGCTGTCATATCCTTCCTTGTTGATCTTTGCATTGATAGGGAAGTATTGTGGCGGTGGAGGAATACCGTCAGTGACTGCCTTAATGAAATCTGTCTTATTCGCTGCACGCAAGGCATAGTTGTATTCTTTCTCCTCGCCAATGGTGCTAAATGTATTCGGCCCAAGGTTCTTTCCGCATGAACTACCCGGTCCGTGAGCAGGATAAACAATTACATCGTCACCAAGAGGCATAATTTTTTTCTGCAAACTCTCGTACATCATGCCCGCCAGATCTTCAGTAGTTATCTCATCAGACTTCTGTGCGAGATCGGGCCTCCCAACATCACCGGCAAACAAGGTATCACCGGTAAACACACAATGATCCTTACCTTGTTCATCTTTGAGGAGGTAGCAACTTGATTCCAATGTGTGACCGGGAGTATGTCTCACTTCAATCGTGAGATCACCAATCTTGAATATTTCGCCGTCTTTGGCAATATGAACTGGAAACTTAGTCTCAGTTCCAGGCCCATATACGATCGGCGCGCCTGTCGCCTTACTCAGGTCAATATGACCACTTACGAAATCAGCATGAAAATGTGTTTCAAAAATATACTTGATGTTCGCCTTTCGCTCCGCAGCGAGGTCGATGTAATGATCTATATCCCTTAGGGGGTCGATCACGGCTGCTTCACCCTTACTTTCAATGTAGTACGCGGCTTCACTCAGGCAGCCAGTATATAATTGTTTGATGTACATGTTGCGAAATTAGAACCAAAAAAACCTATTTCAAATAAAAACGATCCGCCGGGGCGGATCGTTATATCAAGATGATTTATAACTGATTAGTTTAACAAAGATTCGGTGAATTTGTTCAATTCTTCCAGTCTTGCTGTATTGACAGTGTAGTAGATGAACTTGCCATCCCGCTCCGTTCTCACGAATCCTGCCTTGCGAAGGATCGCCAGGTGCTGCGAGGCAACCGATTGTTCTAACCTAAGCTTTACATAAATCTCGGTCACAGTGATCTTACCCTGCTCGTCGATCAACTTTAGGATCTGTTGCCTCAATTTATGGTTAATAGCCCTGAGGATCAACGAAGCCTTTTTCACGTTCAGCAAATCCACTTGCAGAGCCTCCCCTTTTTCCGGTATAGTATTCAGCGTTAACATATAGTTGTTCATAGTTGTTGCGGTTAAAAATGAAGGTGCAAAAATAAGTCCATATAAAGATTGGGGACAATTAAAATTGTTAATACGTACTGGTTTTCACCTAACAGTCAACGAAGAGGAGTATAGAATTCCTTGATGTAAAGTGGTTGTGTATAGGCTAAGTTGGCAAATTTACCATGAAGAAAACGATGGTATGTAGACACCGCCATATCCGCCGCGGTAATTTCATTATCGCTGAATTTTGCATTCGTATGTGTGATAATATTTTGTAGCTTTTTTTTCCCATTTCCACAAAAACAAACCGTGCCCTTTGCTAGAATATCATCAAAGACGTGTTCGTCGAGAATAAGGGCCCTCGGAGGAATAACCTCTATCCCTTTTCTATCATATACCCCGTTAAACACCTCCATACGCCGGGCATCGATCACGGGGCTGACCAGGTCGGTATTTTCGTCCAGTGCGGAAAGGGCCATGATTTCTAAGGTGCCGATGGTAATTAGAGGGATTCGAAGGGCATAGCACAATCCTTTCGCCGCGGATAACCCAATCCTGAGTCCCGTGTAAGAGCCAGGCCCGATCGACACCGCAACCGCCATAATGTCCTTCATTTCAAGTTTCTCGTCTGCCATGAGTTGCTTAATTGAAGGATGAAGCCAGGTTGAATGTTCTTTCTGGTTTGGATTGCTGGCGGTGCGCAGAACGGTGGTCTCGTCTGACAGACAAATGGAGGCAGTGTCGCCGGAGGTTTCGATATGTAGCAAACCTACCATTAGGCAGTAGCTGCTTTTTCCAGTGATGCTGCCGGTTTATATCTTTCCTGACGTGATGCCAACATGCTTAATAATCGATGCACATTTACCAGTCCGATCTTATCGCACCAGTCGAATGGGCCATAGGGATAATTGGTGCCGAGCTTCATTGCAATATCTATTTCATTTCGTGTACTCACTTCTTCTTCGTTGGCAAACCATGCTTCGTTGATGATAGATACAATCACACGCGCGGAGATCAATCCAGGAATGTCGGGAACCCATTCCATTTTTTTTCCAAACAATGCAAAGATTTTTTCAGCAGTTTCCTTCGCTCTTATGTTTTCTCCGGCTGCTTCAACAAGGGCGCGCTTCAGGAAGCCGGGCCACGCGTTGATCCGTATAAAATTTTCATCAATACCTGAAAGAGGATCAATGACAGAATTGATAATAACTACGGCTGAAGATAATTGCTTCAGAAGGTGAATGCGTTCGGAAGAGTTATCGAAGAGCAGATCAACACACACGTCTATTTCATTCATTGAAGCGGGAGAGAAGTCATCTGCCCAGGTCAGTTGCAGCTCGGAATTCGCAATAGGCTGGCCCAGCTCAATTCGCATCGCATCATCGGCAATTACCAGCACTGTCATTATACAATTTTTTGCAAAGAAAGTGCATAAAGCTATATTCGCTGTTCGGTTTTTTTAAAATCAGGCACATGGATAAAATAATCATTACTACAGACGATGCACCTTCTCCGATAGGCCCGTACAACCAGGCTGTGCTCGCAGGGGAGACGCTCTATATTTCCGGCCAGATTTGTATAGACCCTAAAACGGGTGAACTGAAGAAAAGAGATATACAGGAAGAAACTCACCAGGTGATGCAAAATCTCAAGGCCATACTTGTCGCCGCGCATATGGGATTCAACCACGTCGTGAAAACGACAATCTTCATTACAGATATGAACCAATTCTCCGAGATCAACGAGATCTATGGAAAGTATTTCGACGGCGACTTTCCTGCACGGGAAACGATCCAGGTGTCTGCGCTGCCAAAGTTTGTGAATGTGGAGATTAGTATGATCGCAGTTAAGTGAATGGTGAGTAGTGAATGGTGAGTAGTGAATGGTGAGTGACACCCAAAGGGTTGATACTGCCTTACCACTCCTAGCAATTTCGCCGAAGTGCCGCCTAATCAACCAATCAACCAATCAACCAATCAACCAAGAATCCGAACTACCTCGCTACCACCATCTTCTCATGATGCACTTTCCCATTGATCCCAATAGACAAAAGATAGATTCCATTTGGTAAATTGCCAATGTCGATGGTCTTGACAACCTGTCCCGGTGGAAAATTCTCGACTGGACTTACATATTTTACAACCCGTCCTGTATTGTCGAATAGAGAAATCTGTAGTTTGATATTCTCCGAGGAAATGATCTCCAGTTTGGCATTTAGTGAAACGGGATTTGGATACAGGCGTATATACAACCCACCATTCAGTACACCCGTCCTGAAAGTCTTCGTAGCGGAAGCAATGAAGACAGTTGTCGTGGTACACAACGGAATAATGTTGTATTCGTAGTCCGTTCCCGGTACCAATCCATTCAATTCATATTCTTCACCACTTACATAAACGCTTATCCATGCCGTTGAGCCCACCTTCCTGTATTGAAGCGTGTCGGTAGTAGCTCCGTCAGGATTCTTCCACCTTACAATTACCCTCGATGGACTATAAGGAGTTTCCGTTATGTTAGTGACCTCGCCGCAACCAATAACAGTTATAGTGGCAGTCGCAGTGCCCTTGCATCCATTGACGTCGATTCCCTGGAGCGTGTACTGTGTTGTCGTCAGCGGTTTGTACACCGCGCTGTTTGTACTGGAACTAACCATCGCTGGCTGATCCGCCCAGTTGTAGGATGGAGCGCCGGTTGCAGTGAGTGTCTGTGTTTGGAATTTCTGTATGGTTGAAACGGCAGGTAGTATTGTAACCACTGGATTAGCCCACACCAACACAGGAATGCCGCTCGATGTCTTTGAACATGGACCTATCGCAGTGACCACCGTGTAGATGCCACTCTCCATTGCACTATAATTCGGCTGCGATGCACCTGGTATGAGCACACCGTTCCTATTCCACTCATATGTATACCCCGTGCCGGTCACTGAGGAGAGCGCAACACTATTGCCGGCGCAGAAGCTGGTTAGACCAGTAGCGATCAGACCTGAGGCAGGTGCCGCTTTGACGATTACGGAGACGGGCGCAGAGGTAGCTTCGCATGTGCTTCCTGCCGATATCTTAAGTGTATAATCACCAGTATTTGTAGCTGAATATGTAGGACCCGTTGCACCGGCGATCGCAATTCCATTGCTATACCACTGGTATGTATAGGATCCGCCTGCATTTCCATTCAGCAACACATTATTTCCACCACAAAAAACCGTTGGACCTCCGGCATTGACAGTGGCAGTAGGAGGAGGTAATATGCTTACCACAACCGATTGAGTTCCGGAACATATTCCAGAAGTCGCCGTCACAGAATACGTTCCAGGCACGGTAACATTATAATTCGATGTGGTCGCACCACTAATAGTGTTCCCGTCTTTCTTCCATACATATGCATATCCTGGATTGGCAGTAGCAGACAACAAGAGGTTGCCACCCGAACAGAAACCCGCCGTTCCGTTTGGAGTCATCGCAAAGGTGAGTGTAGATCCGCTATTGCCAATTGTGACTACCTGCATCACCTGGCAGCTGATGCCATCCTTTACTGTGACATGATAAGTTCCAGGACCCGCGTTGATGAGAGTCGCACCCGTCTGCCCATTACTCCATGTGTATGTAATCGTTCCTGTACCGTTCGTTGCAACTACGGTCGCCGAACCGTTGTTTTGCCCGCAAGAGGCATCTTGCTTCGTCACTTCAATAGTCATGCGACAATTGCCGAAACAAGCAGAGTTACTCACTACCGCTCTTATCCTGTCGCCGGGTTGTGCACCAAACCCATTGCTGAAATTGATACCATTACTCGTCAGATGGCAATAGCTCATGATGGTACCTCCATTCACTGGTGGTGGCCCCTGTAGGCAACCCACCTCTGTGGTGTAGCAATTGTCGAGAGCGCCCCCGACCCATCCACACCATTGAGTATGGTTGGAGCCAAGGTTGTGCCCAAGCTCATGCGTGACCACCTGCACAGTCCAGGTATAAGTCGGAAAATTATTATAGCTGTTGTTGATTGCGCTCACAGCCGACCTGAATTGTTTGGAGCTGTTACATGGGTTGCTCAATATATATGCAATGCCGCCGCCAAGTGAGCGGGTTGAAAGCAGATGCGCATAGTCGCCGATATAGTCAGTAGCAACCATCCGGTCTCTGAATGACACAAGGCAGGTGGAAGTAGTCGTCAGGCCGGATGCAGCTTCCGGATCCTGCGTCGTCCACACCAATATCTGTGATACCTGCAACTTCACGTCTTCATTTGCATACAACAGTGCTGTGTTATTAAAGAATCCAAGCACGTAATTAATCACGTTCACTGTGCTGCTTCCCTTATCGAGGAAGAACTTATAATCGCATTCGAAATAGATTTCTACTGGTTCTCCCACCGCATTCGGGCGAGCGTTGGGATTCGAATAATTCGCGGTTCCATCGATAGGCACATCGCTGGTGAAGCAATTCATTGGGTTCGCTACCTGCAGGTCAGGCTCGCGGTAAAGAACATATTCCTGTGTAGCCCTTCCGTTATTTTCGATCGCGCCTAACACGATATTCGACTTATCATCGGCAATCACTCCAATCACCTGATCATTTACAATACTTATCGAGGCGAAGGAACCTGGCACTCCCTCGATCTTACCTTGGTAAAATACAGCGCCCGAGTAATCCACGGTGCGTCTACCTCCATTTGGCAATGCTTCTATCACTGAAAAATTCTCTGTCGTGATCTTGACCTTGTGCAAGTCGAGATTGAGCTGCCGCTGCTCGAAGGGAAGTTGTAGTCTCAGTGTCGTACTTCCTTGCTGGCGAAGCGTTGTCAATCGCGCCGGGTTAATCTCGAGAGATTGATATTTGGCTGCAACCTGCCGATAGTCTCGTGAGAGTTGAGTACGTGCCTGGAAGAGGTCATCGATTGTCTGGGCGGAAACGGTTTGAATAGCGCACAAGATCAGGATGGAAAACAGGTGGAATTTTCTCATGTGATTAAATAGGTAAGACGACAAATATAATTATTCGGGGCGAAGTAGAAACCCCAAAACGAACAATCGCCTGCGCTTATTGCCCTTCCTGTTTTACCTTCGGGAACAATAGCTGATGAGGAGATTTTTACAGAAAATATTGTTTAAACCCGTACTCAGGGCAACAGCCAAATTTGCCTCAAAGCCAGACAGGCAGAAGATATTCAGCGCATTAGACAAGCTGTACAAAAGTATCCTTGAAAATTCGGGAAAGAAAGGACTGGTCATCCCATTCGAAAAGGACACGGGGAAATTTATCATATTCTCCGATCAGCACAAGGGCGCTCGCAATGGCGCGGACGATTTTATCCTGTCGGAAGCAAATTATTTAGCCGCACTGGATCATTACGACAGGAACGGGTATACACTTATTGGATTGGGCGACTGCGAGGAGCTTTGGGAGAATACCCTTACCCAGGTGGTGAAGCACAACAAGGCCTGTTTCGACGCAGAAAAGAAATTCGCTGAACGCGCTGGATTTGTCAAAATATTCGGCAATCACGATCTCTTCTGGGATAACGATCCCATTGCCTGGTGGCAACTGAAGAGAATCTTTGGACAGGATGTGAAGATATATGAAGGCGTGGTGTTGTCGGTATCGATCGGAGCTACTCCATTAAACATCTTCTGTGCACATGGACACCAGGGTGACGCACGTAGTGATGGTAACTGGTTCAGTAAATTCTTCGTGGCTCGGATATGGGCACCGCTACAGGCGTACCTGCGAATCAACCCAAACACGCCTGCTTTCAACAAGGAGAAGAAGACACTTCATAATGACATCATGTATGAATGGTCGTCGCAACAGAAGGATCTCCTGTTGATCACCGGTCATACCCACCAGCCTGTCTTCGCCTCACTGACGCACCTTGAACGGTTATATAAGAAATACCAGTTTGCCAGCAATAATAACAATCCCGAGCAGGTTGCGGCATTACAGGCGGAGATAAGACTCATCGAAAGAGAGTTCACAGCAGTCGCACTCGACTACATGAAAATGCAGCCTTACTATTTCAACAGCGGATGTTGCTGCTTCAATGATGGCGACATCACGGGCATCGAAATCGCGGATGGAACTATTCGCCTTATTAAATGGATAAAAAAGGAAGAGAGATCACAACGAGAGCTGCTGGAGAGTATAACGTTGGAGGAGTTGGTGAGGAAGATTTGAGGTTGGTTGATTAAGTTGATTGGGTTGACTAAGTTGATTAGGCCCTACCTAATCAACTTAGTCAACCCAATCAACCTATTCACCTTCAAAAGCCTTTTCTCAATAAATTATTCTCCCTATTCCAATCCGGCAACCTATTATCCGGATCAAGTATTACTTCCTTTATCTCACTCGTCGTTGGTACGCCGAAAGTCCACTCGGAGCCTCGCTGCCAGATTTCTACCGGCAGGTTTATTCGATGTTCTTTACCGTTAGTTTCCTTGACGAGGACGGTTACCGGCATCGGCATCTTCTCCATGTTTTCTACCGTGATCACTGCGCCATTCGCAGGTACATCCTTCACATAGACTACTCCTTTCACAGCCTGGTCGATCTTCCAGTTGTTCATCACCCATCCCCGCCAGAACCAGTTGAGGTCTTCGCCAGCTACGTTCTCCATTGTGTGAAAGAAATCCCAGGGAGTGGGGTGCTTGAAGGCCCAGCGATGGATATATTCTTTAAATGCGGCATCGAAACGCTCTGGTCCGAGAACAGATTCGCGAAGTAACGCGAGCATCATCGCTGGTTTGTAATATGCGGTGGTGGCAAGACTACCTTCCTGCACAGCATCCGGTACGTTGAATAATCCATCCACGTGCTCTCCGAATATTCCCCTGACAGTATATGTCGACGTAAGGTTCGTCTTAGCGTGGAACTCTCCTTTATTGTATGCCTCGGTAGACAGGCCATTGATGAATTCATTGAATCCTTCATCCATCCACGCATATTTCCGTTCATTGCTACCGACGATCATTGGAAACCAGGTGTGTCCTAGCTCGTGATCCGTCACACTCCACAACCCGCTGCCAGTAGCCTTGTAGTAACAAAAGATAATTCCTGGGTATTCCATTCCCCCAACAATGCCAGCCACATTTACCGCCGAAGGGTAGGGATATTCATACCATTTCTCCGAATAATGCTCGATTGATGCCTTCACCATCTCGGTGGAGCGGCGCCAGTCATTTCCTTTCCGCTCCTTTGTGCTTTCGATGGGATATGCGCTAAGCGCTAGCGCCTTCTTACCACTGGATAAATTGATGCGGGCGCCATCGACGATGAAGCCACTCGAGGCGGCCCATGCTACATCCCTCGTATTCTTCATGGTGAAGTTCCAGGTCGACATCCCCTTTTTTGTAACAACTTTCTTATCATTCACTTGTCGCTCGCTTCTTATCGTGACTGTTTTATCACTGTTCATTGCCTCCTTGTATCGCTTGTATTGTTCTGGTGTGAAAGACTCAGAGGGATTCTGTAATTCACCTGAACCGACAATGATCATGTTTGCCGGCGCAGTAACGGAATACTCAATGTCACCAAATTCGAGATAGAATTCACCCGCACCTATATAAGGTAACACGTTCCATCCCTGGAGGTCATCATATACGCATACTCTTGGAAACCATTGCGCGATGGTGTACACCCAGCCATTCTGCGTATTAAGCCTTCCCATCCTATCCGTACCATATTCTGGAACAGAAAAGGAGAACTCGATGGCAATCTTTACACTTCCTCCAGATGACTTCAACGCGTCCTCCAACCACACTTGCATGCGTGTGTCGGAAGTAATGTGTCTGGGTTTATAGTTCTTACCACTATTCGTGACGGTAACCGACCTGATTACATAGCCTTGGGTATATCCCTCGTTAGCATAACGCCCCCCTGTCTCCGTCGTCGTTGACGAACCGCGCGAGTCTTTCCTATAAATGTTCTGATCGAGTTGCAACCAGAGAAACTTCAGGTTGTCCGGACTGTTGTTAGTATAATTTAATTCAACTACACCAGATATAGAATGCAAGGTGGTGTCGATTGTACAGGTGATTTTGTAGTCTGCACGATTTTGCCAATACTTTGGACCCGGCTCACCACTTGCGCTTCGATATTCATTGCCAGCGTAAGGATAGAATTGTGGGAAGAAAGCCTCCTTGGCATTATACACGGATTGCGACGAAGCAGACACAGTAATCAATAGACAAAAAAGACCTAGACGGGATATCTTCATATGCAAGGGTTATAAACGAGCTCACAATTTAACGCAAAAACGCCCTGCGGTTGCGGCTGCAGAGCGTATTCGTAAATATTTATGAAGAATGGAATATCCCCGTGTTTAAGGGAAGATTTTTTCCGCGATATCAACGCTTTCCGGTTTACCTACATCTACAAGCTGGTCCCCGCTGTGATCATATCCAAGAATAAGATGTTCTTTCGCCAGGTCCAGGTACACATCAGTTAGCGAGAATTTCCCAGTCATCGGCATTAAGCGGAATACATCATACTCGAAAACGACAACACAACTATATGCCTTTTCGATGAGCACATCACCCGGCACTTCTATTCTCTCTTCACCGGTACGGGTGTTGCGCCATCCGCACAACCTATCGTGGTCGTCGAATAGGAAATACCTCGATGTCTTCCTATCCGTAACTCCGAAAGAGATCAATGGTCGACGCGTCTCATGAAAATGGATCAGCTCACCTATATCGAGATCAGTAAGAATGTCCACGTTACAGGTGATGAAGCGTTGGTCCGGTACGAAGAGATCCTTAGCTTTTAGTAATCCACCACCGGTTTCCAATACCTTGTCTGTCTCATCACTGATGATCACGTTACTTCCCCAACCATCGTTATTCTTTATGGCTTCAACTACCTGCTCCGCAAAATGGTGAACATTTACAATCACGTTCGAAATTCCAAATTGCTGGAGATATTCCAAATTGCGTTGAAGGAGTGATTTACCGTTTACCAGGGCCAGTGCCTTGGGATGTTTATCCGTCCACGGTTTGAAGCGAGTGCCCAGCCCAGCGGAAAAGATCATCGCATTTCCTACACCTGGTGCACCACTTTTTGATTTGCTCATTATTCGGATTTAGAACGACCGGGCATCATTTTTTACCCGTCTGAAATTTAGATTAGCTGTCTGATTGTATCTGCAGATAATTTCTTCACGTCATACCAACTCAACTTCCGGTATGCTCCTTATTCTCCGTTACCTGGCTCGGTTTAGACTCGATGGGATTTTGCCAGTTCTTTTCATCCTGTACACGGTGATTCAATTCGATCTTCACCTTGAATTTATTTCGTAGGTGTCTTGCCAATGCATCCGCCGCATATACGCTCCGATGTTGCCCACCAGTACAACCGAAGTTTACCATCAGGCTTTCGAATCCTCTTTTAATGTATTCCTCAACTGTCATGTCAACGATATCGAATACGCTGTTGAGATAATTGAGCATCTTCGTTTGCTGCTCCAGGTAATCCTTCACTCCCTTGTCACGTCCATGCTGCGTTTTATATTCTTCAATACGGCCTGGATTCAATATTCCACGACAATCGAACACAAAACCACCGCCATTCGTGCTCTCATCCGGAGGGCAACCTTTACGGTATGAAAAACTATTGATCTTGACTATGAGCGGTGTGTCTTCAGATGCCTGAGTAGGTGTGAAAAGTTCGATGACCTCGTCAGAGACACAGAGGTCGAGCATCTTCTTGAATTCGGGTACGGAAATGCCAAGACTCTGGTTACGAAAAAAATCCTTGAGATTACGAAGCCCTAAAGGAATAGCAGTAAGGAACTGTGCCTTGCGTTCGAATAAGCCGCGAAAGCCATAAGCACCCAGGACCTGCAACAGGCGAATGAGTACATAACCATTGTACTGGCTTCTGAAGACCATCTGGTCCATCGGGCCGTTGATCAGTCGCTCAAAGGCATTCATGTAATCTACCAGCAGTTGATCTTTCCATACATCGGGCAGATTGGCTCTTGCCTGCCATAGCAAACTCGCCACATCATATTGGGGCGCACCCTTCATTCCGCCCTGGAAATCGATGAAATGTACAGAGTCATCTTCCTTGACGAAGATGTTACGGCTTTGAAAGTCGCGAAACATGAAATACTTATATTCCGTATGCGTCAGGTAGTTGCTCAGCGCCTCGAAGTCTTTCAAAAGTTTCTGCTTATCATAAGGTTTCCGCAGAGCATCGAGGAAATAGTATTTGAAATAAAGCAGGTCGGCCATGATGGCTTCTTTACCAAACTCTTTGTTGGTAAGACAGCGTTTATAGTCCAGGCCTTTGTCGCCTTTTACCTGAAGAAGAGCTAGGGCTTCGAGACTTTTACGAAACAATTCATACACCGGTTGCGCAAAGCCTTCCGACTCGAGACGCGTCAATAGCGAGACATCGCCGAAGTCTTCCTGTATATAAAACATCCTGTCATCACTGACAGCGTATATCGCAGGCACTGACAGTTTTTTCTTATGAAAACTTTCCGCGAAATAAATGAATGATTCATTCTCCTTAATGTTCGCGCCATACGTAGCTATGAGCGAGTGGTCTTTCTCGTGTATTCTGAAGTACCGACGTTCACTCCCGGAGATGGGGAGTACGTCTACCGAGAGAGGTTCGATGCCTTTCCAATGGGTATATAGATCTCTTACAGAATCAATCAATGCCTGCATACAGCAAATGTATCAAAATACTTTCAGCCATTCCCTGAGTACAGTCATTTCCCTGTCTTCCACTACACCCAACTTCAGGAGCGCCTCGTAAGCATTCCACAGATTGTCAGTCACGCTTCCCTCCCTGACAGTCGCAGTCACTGCCGTAAGTGATTTCTCGGTATGTAGATACATCGGAACTTCGCTTTCAAAGTCCTTGAAATAGTCGTGTTCGTTCCTTTTCTGCACTACCGTCGCCTTGGTGAAACCCAGGCAATAGCCTTGTTGCCAAAGTATGGGCTGGGCGATGATACCCCTCAGGATATCAGTAAACCTAAATGTGACAAACGAAGGAAGAAAGAGGAGAGGAAACAATGCTCGCTGGATGGCCGTATTTTGAGAATTGAATGGGCACACCGTTCCTTTCTTCAACACCACAGGCTCGCTATCGTTGAAAGTACACGGTGTGTTATCTGTGAGCCGGTAGATGGCATCCACATCTGGATCAACGTCTGCCAAACCCTGCCAGATGCCGACTTTTTGCGTCGATGTACTTTTCTCCCATTTTAACTTTTCACGGCTGTCGTTGATATTTCTAAGTGGAAGGCCGCGCGGCCAGATATGCTTATCAGAGAAATGATGGTAGATGTTTACCCATCCAAGATCCGGAAGAGAACTACGATAGTCTCCAACAAATCCGGGAAACTCCCATCCAGGGTAAGGAATGTTATCGTCATCAGTATCGATGATGACATCGGCTCCCTCGTTCATTGCATATACATAGCCAAGCATCTTCCTGCCATAGTGATTGAAGGGAATGGAATTGGCGAGGGAAGCGGAGAGTTCCACCTGCCTGGGAATGTCGAGATAAGTACAATTCTTATAGTTCCAGCCGGCCGGCGTTTTCTTATCGCCCACCACCACCAGATGATGATCGGACAAGTCGGCAAAGGCCGCGATAGCTTCCGTAGGCTCGAATATGCTGGTGATAACGATAAATTTTTTCATAGGTCGTTGGTCCATTTCGAGAGTTTAACTGGATGATAATACAACTGCCCTTCCGGGAATTTTGCGAGGAGGTCTTTGAGGGAACGATTGAATTTATTCTCTATCGTTTCAACCTCCGCTGGCGTCCACACCGCCAGGCCTTTCAGTCTGAGGTCTTTTTCCTGGACTATTCTTTTCGACGACAATACAAGAGCCGTGGGAATCGCCAGCTCTACGAACAAACCGACGGCAGCCAGGATGCCGCAATAACGGCAGAAGTCCGAAATGCTATCCTTTGTCACAACGAACATATCAGAATACGATCCCGCTACCGGGTATGGCAGCTCGATAAGTCCATCCTTGCGATACTTCTTCCATTTTACCTGGAGGAAAAATTGTTTATACATCCAGGATTGCAAAGGATTAAGGAAGGAGATTTTCTTATTCCCGAAAATATTCTCGCGCGTCAGTGGCTTGATCGTGAGCCCGTGGGCATTGAATCGGCGAAGCGCTTCTTCTCGCGAGGGTAATTCGCGCTGCACTTCGGCACCGCCCCGGTTATGAAAGAAATCTATTGCCTTCTTGGTATGCCACCATCCACCGTCCTTCAGCGAATGCAGTTCAATGAATTCAGGAATGAAGTCGGCACCATCAGGAATCCCTGTCACGTCGAGCAGGTTGTTTTCGTCGATTGCAGGATTGAGTAGACAATCGTCTCCCGCAAAGACATAATGGGTAAAGTCTGGACGAAAGAACCGGTGAAAACCCTGGGCGAAGAAGGACTGGAAATAGTACGAGCTCTCATAAACCGGGATCACGTCGGGATCGGCTCCATCATAAAAAGGCACGAGGAAAAAGATATGACTAAACCGACCGGAATACATCTTACGGAGCACGGGTATGTTCTTATCGTAACGATGATTGAAAACTATGATCAGGCAGGCTTTCCGCATATAGCGGGCAAAAGTAGATATTCTTTGACGTTTAACGTTTAAGGTTTAACGTTTAACGTTCTTTAGGTTGAAGCTGCTTTGCCCTATTGCACGATAAAAAGGCTGATGGAAGGTTGGGTGAAGGGTCGAATTGGAGAACGTTAAACGTTAAACCTTAAACGTTAAACGATTAAGCGGGCACGAACGCGTGTTTGTAACGCCGCTATTTTACAATAGTTTTGCCGTTGAGAAATTTCATCTATGGGTTATACGCCAGTAAATAAAGTCCGTATCGTTACTGCCGCCAGTTTGTTCGACGGCCACGACGCTGCCATCAATATCATGCGAAGGATCATGCAGGGTAAAGGTGCGGAGATCATCCATCTTGGTCACAACCGATCCGTGAAGGAGATCGTTGAGACGGCCATCGAGGAGGACGTTCAAGGCATAGCCATTACCTCCTATCAGGGAGGACATGTTGAGTTTTTCAAATACATGAAAGACTTGCTGGATGAGAATGGATGCGGGCATATCAAAATATTCGGCGGTGGCGGCGGCACCATTCTTCCAGATGAAATTGAAGAGTTGCATAAGTATGGTATCACGAGGATATATTCCCCTGACGACGGGCGGAAACTTGGACTGGAAGGAATGATAGAAGAGTTGATCAGTTTTTGCGATGTACAGCTTAACGGCAAGGCAGAATATAAAATGGAGCTAAAGCTGGAGGAAGCGAAAGATATCAGGATGATCGCCCGGCAAATAACTAATGCCGAGAACGGCAATCCACTCAACGGCGAAAAGGCAGTTGCGGTTACCAACAAGCCGCCCGTTCTTGGTATCACGGGCACTGGTGGTGCTGGCAAGAGCAGTGTTACCGATGAGATCGTTAGGCGCTTCCTGCAAAACTTTAAGGAAAAGACTATTGCTGTTGTATCGGTAGATCCCTCCAAGAAGAAGACAGGTGGAGCGCTGCTTGGAGACAGGATCCGTATGAATTCCATCTCGCATCCCCGTGCCTATATGCGGAGTCTCGCAACCCGAGATGATAATACTGCACTCAGTTCACACGTCCAGGAGGCCATAGATATTTGCATACAGGCTGGCTATGATTTCATAATCCTCGAATCGGCGGGAGTGGGGCAGAGTGATGCTTCCATTCTCGATCACTGCGATGTCAGCATGTATGTGATGACTCCTGAATATGGGGCGGCATCGCAATTGGAAAAGATAAACATGCTCGATTATGCAGACATTGTCTGTATAAATAAGTTTGACAAGGCCGGAGCTTTGGATGCCCTCGCCGATGTACGTAAACAGTATAAGCGCAATCACCAGATGTTTTCCGCCAAAGACGATGAGCTACCGATTATCGGTACTATGGCGAGTAAGTTCAACGACGAAGGAGTGAATCGATTGTTTCAGTCGCTGGTCGAAAAGATCGAGAAGAAGACGAAGTGTCGCTTCGGCGAATATCAGTTTCCCGAGTCGGCTTCAGTTTCTCCTGCGATCATTCCGCCGAGTCGTGTCCGTTACCTGTCAGAGATCACGGAGAACAACAGGAGCTACGACAGCCAGGTAAAGGAACAGGCCTCCATTGCGTCGAAAATATACCGACTGCATGGTGCACTCGAAATCTTCAAAGAATTGCCGAAGGCGCCAGAAGGCGAAAAACCTTCGACGGCGAGTGCCGAGTCAATTGAAACGGTCCAGCAGCATATCGATACGCTCATGGAGCAACTTTCCCCTGTAAGTCGCAAGCTGCTCCTGGGATGGGACGATAAACTCAAAGAATACGGCAAGGATTTCTATGAGTATACGGTGCGTGAGAAGGTCATCAGGCAGCCGATGTTCACAAAGAGCCTGAGCGGAACACGTATTCCAAAGGTGGTTCTGCCGAAATATAAAGACTGGGGCGACATTCTGACGTGGGAATCGCAAGAGAACGTGCCCGGTCATTTCCCTTTTACTGCAGGTGTGTTTCCTTTGAAACGTGAAGGCGAAGATCCAACGCGAATGTTTGCAGGCGAGGGCGGCCCCGAGAGAACCAACAGGAGATTTCATTATGTATCCGTGGACCAACCGGCTAAACGATTGTCGACCGCATTCGATAGCGTGACACTATATGGAGAAGATCCCGATCATCGTCCTGATATATACGGCAAAGTTGGCAACAGCGGAGTGAGCATCGCCACGGTGGATGATGCGAAGAAACTATATAGCGGCTTCGATCTTTGTGATCCTCGGACATCCGTCAGCATGACGATCAATGGTCCGGCCCCGATGCTATTGGCTTTCTTCATGAATGCCGCCATCGATCAGCAGTGTGAGAAATGGCTTGAGGCTAATGGAAAATGGGACCTGGTAAGTCAGGCGTTTGAGAAAAAGTACGGAGGCGTGGCAAGGCCGACCTATGCGGGAGATATAACCCAAGCCAAAACAAATACAGGAATTCTTGAAAAAGTATTGGAGGGTGAGCTTCCCGCGGGCAACAGTGGACTAGGACTTAGACTGCTTGGATTATCAGGTGCCGATATCCTTCCAGGCGAGGAGTATGGGAAGGTAAAATCAGAAGCTTTATCACAGGTAAGAGGCACCGTGCAGGCTGATATCCTTAAGGAAGACCAGGCACAGAACACTTGCATATTCTCAACCGAGTTTGCCTTGAAACTGATGGGTGATGTGCAGGAATACTTTATAGAAAACAAGGTGCGTAACTTCTATAGTGTGTCCATCAGCGGCTATCATATTGCCGAGGCTGGCGCGAACCCAATTACGCAACTAGCATTTACTTTATCTAATGGGTTTACCTATGTTGAATATTACCTGAGTCGCGGCATGAACATCGATGAGTTCGCGCCTAATCTTTCTTTCTTCTTTAGTAACGGAATGGACCCCGAATACAGTGTGATTGGCCGTGTGGCGCGACGCATCTGGGCAAAGGCGATGCGATATAAGTACAAGGCCAACAAACGCAGCCAGATGTTGAAGTATCACATCCAGACTTCCGGCAGGAGTCTACACGCACAGGAAATTGACTTTAACGATATCCGTACTACGCTACAGGCACTCTATGCGATCTATGACAATTGCAATTCCCTTCATACAAACGCGTATGATGAAGCGATCACCACGCCAACAGAAGAAAGTGTTAGAAGAGCTATGGCAATCCAATTGATCATAAACCGTGAACTTGGCACTGCGAAGACGGAGAACATCAACCAGGGCAGTTTCGCCATTGAAGAATTAACCGACCTAGTAGAAGAGGCGGTACTCACCGAATTCGATCGTATCTCCGACCGCGGCGGCGTACTCGGTGCGATGGAGAGAATGTATCAGCGAAATAAGATACAGGAAGAAAGCCTTTTCTATGAACACCAGAAACACACGGGCGAATTACCCTTGATCGGCGTGAACACATTTCTTAATAAAAAAGGTTCACCAACTATTATACCTTCCGAAGTCATCAGGAGTACAACCGAAGAAAAGGAGCGACAGATTCAGAATCTTCGCTTATTCCAGCAACGCAACGAGGGCAAATCGAAAGAGATGCTAAAGCGCCTGCAAGAAGTGGCTATAAAGAATGGCAATCTTTTTGAAGAGCTGATGGAGACTACACGGTATTGTTCCCTAGGACAGATCACTCACGCATTGTATGAGGTAGGCGGTCAATATCGAAGAAATATGTAACGATGGATTTACTCAAGATCATATGGAAGGAGTTTCTTCTCGGCGGCGAGGATTGGAGTTTCCTGCTCGAGGTATCGTTTCGGACGCTGTTCATGTTCACTGTTATTCTAATTGGACTTAGTATCCTTGGAAAAAGGGGCGTTAAACAATTATCTGTATTTGAACTTGTAGTGATCATCGGCCTCGGATCCGCAGCCGGCGACCCGATGTTTTATAAGGATGTTGGACTTCTTCCAGCTTTGATAGTGTTTGCGATCGTTATTGGCTTATACATTTTCGTAACCCATATGGTCGGACGAAACAAGAAAGTCGAACATCTTGTGGAGGGAAAACCCGTTTGCCTCGTGGAAAAGGGCAAATTCGCCATTGAAAATTTTAAAAAGGAGCCACTGGGCCAGGATGAATTCTTCGCGGAACTCCGATTGAATGGTGTCTCACACCTGGGCCAGGTAGAGAAAGCTATCATCGAGACGAATGGAGGGATCAGTGTTTTTTTCTATGAAGACAAAGAGGTAAAGTATGGTTTACCTATCATGCCCGATAGCATCAACGGCCAGTTAAAGAAGATCAGTAAGGAAGATCAATATGCCTGTTCTTTTTGTGGTTACACCGAAAAACTCGTCCCCTCTGCACGACACCAATGCCCGGAATGCAAAAAGGAATTGTGGGTGAAGGCGATCAATAAGCGAAGGATAAGCTGAAAGATTAGGAAGCCTTCGCAGAATTGGAAGAGATGCTTTCGATGTATTCCTTCACAGCCTGTTTGTCTTTCTTCATCTTTTCCTGCAGACGCCCTAGCAATTCATCCTCCTGGCCCGGCGTATACCTAAGATCGTCGTCTGTGAGAGTATGGTCGTTCTCTTTCAATAATTCTTTTACCTTTTCCCACGGCGCTTTAAGATTTAGTGTAGATCCCATGAATAGGTTTTCCTATTGAGCGGCAATATTCAAGCCATCACTGATCCGAACATAAAAAACCACCCTTTGGGTGGTTTAACTGGTATATATATAATGACAACTCCTGCTAATGAGACGGAGTCGGGGTATACTTTGCGGGTGAATGTTTGCCTTCCCTGATCTCTTCGATCATTTTCTTATTGAAAGCTGGAAGATCCTTTGGACTACGGCTGGTGACGAGACCGTTGTCGGTTACTACTTCTTTATCGGCCCATAGCGCGCCTGCATTGACCAGGTCTGTTTTTATCGAAGCATAGGAGGTCATGTTACGACCATTTACAAGCCCGGTTTCGATCAATAGCTGAGGGCCGTGACAAATGGCCGCAACGGGCTTTCCATTCTCGAGGAAATGTTGCGCAAATTCCACACAAGCCTTATTGGCACGCATCTTATCTGGATTGATGACACCTCCCGGTATTACTAATGCATCATAGTCTTCAGGGTTAGCGTCATCGAGAACGACGTCGACCTTTAGTTCGATAGACCAATGATCATGATTCCAGCCTTTCACGATGTCTTTCTGTGGAGAAACGATGTGGACTTCCGCACCTGCAGCTTCCAATTCCTTCTTGGGACTGGTGAGTTCTACTTCTTCGAAACCACTTTCAGTGAGGATTGCTACTTTCTTTCCGGATAATGTTGCCATGCCGAAAGAATTTCAAAAAGAATACCAGGTTCACGCAGAGGCGCGGAGGCGCAGAGAAAGGTTTCTCGCAAAGCCGCAAAGTTTCGCAAAGCCGCCAAGAGATTTCTTCACCCATACTGGTTTGTCCTAATCAACTTAATAAACTCAATCAACCACTCAACTAAACTCCGGCTGCATCTTCATCCATTATCCAAAGCGATCTCTCCGGCTGCACGTATTGCACGGGAAAGATCTTTCTCGACCGCTTGGTAAACACAGCGCTTACTACATGCTCCTTCTCCTTGCCTGAGACAAGAATAATGATTTGCCGCGCCCTGTTGATGAGAGGATAAGTAAAAGTGATACGCCACGCCTGTTTTTCTTCCACCCAAACCTGCTTGATGAGTTTCCTGTTTTCAATGAGCACCGGTGTATTTGGGAATAGCGAGGCGGTATGCCCATCCTTTCCCGTTCCAAGCAGAACCCAGTCGAAGCTTGCAGGCTTGTTGTCGAAGAATTTCCTGATCGTCTGTTCATATTGTCTCGCACTTTCCTCGGGATCGCCGCTTACAGGCACAGGGAAAACATTTCCCGGAGGGATGTCGATGCGGTCGAGCAGCGATTTCCTTGCGAGGTTATAATTGCTGTCGGGTGACGAATGTGATACGAAGCGTTCATCGCTCCAGAATAGGAATACTTTCTTCCACGGAATGTTTCTTGAGAATTCCTGCGTCGCAAGCAATTCAAAGAAACGCCTTGGTGTATTCCCTCCCGACAACGCGACGACGAATTTTCCGTGGCTTGCGATTGACTGGTGGCAATCGGTCACGAAAGAATGGGCCGCAGCCATGCTCATCGCCTTAATATCTTTCCAAACGGTCCTTTGTGGTGAATTTTTCATTTAGCTTTCTTCGTTGAAGTTTTCGCGGGGCCGTTTTCTGGGAGTAGTGTCCATGTACAGCCTTCAGGCTTGATCAAGTCATCGGCAGCTTTCGGCCCCCAACTACCGGGCTCATAGTTAGGGAACCGGGGTGCAGGGGGTTTCTTCCAGGCTTCTAATATCGGAGTTACCACTCTCCATGCTTCTTCTACCTGGTCTGCACGCATGAACAAAGTCGCGTCTCCTTCCAACACCTCGAGCAGTAGTGTCTCGTATGCCTCGGGTACAGGAGTATCATAGTTTTCTTTGTATGTAAAGTCCATCTCCACGGGCCTTATGCGCAACTGAACTCCCGGTTCTTTAGCATGAAAAAGAAGTGTGGTCTCCATCTCCGGCTGAATACTGGTGATGAGTTGATTTGGTCGGGTGTCCGACATCACTTTTGAACTGAACAGGCTATGCGGCACCTGTTTGAATTGAATCACGATGAGCGATGTGGTCTTTGCCAGGCATTTGCCGGTTCGAAGGTAAAAGGGAACATTCTTCCAGCGCCAATTGTCTATGAACAGCTTCATCGCGACGAACGTCTCTGTATTTGATTTTGGATTTACGTTTTTCTCCTGTCTGTAGCCCCTTTGCTTCTTGCCGTTCAGCTTCCCTTCACCATACTGTCCCCTTATCACCTGCTGCGAAATATCCTTTTTTGTAAAAGGACGTATGGCTTTCAGTACATCCACTTTCTTGCTCCTCACATCCTCAGCCTCTAGTGTCACCGGGGGCTCCATGGCAGTCACGCATAGGAGCTGAAGCAAATGATTCTGGATCATATCGCGCAGCGCACCCGCCTGCTCATAATAGTTACCACGGCTACCAACACCGATGTTTTCAGCGACTGTTATTTGTACATGTTCGATGAAGTTGTTGTTCCATATCGACTCATACACGATATTGGCAAAGCGGAATGCCATCAGGTTTTGAACAGTCTCTTTGCCGAGGTAATGGTCAATTCTATAGATCTGTTTTTCCTTAAAATGATTGGTAAGTAGTTTATTCAACTCTCTCGCCGTGGGGAGATCATTTCCGAAAGGTTTCTCCACGACAATCCTGTCGTTATTGGTATCCGATGCGAGATGAAAAGTGGCGAGCCATAAGGAAATGGGCTCTATAAAGCGTGGCGCAACTGAATAATAGAAAACACGCACCGCCCGCACCCTCCAGGCCTTGTCGTTTGCGGCCAGGCGGTCGCTCATGCGGCGATAAGTATCCTCTGCAGTGAAGTCGCCCTCGAAATAAAATACACTTTCGACAAACTTCGCCCACTGTTTTTTGTCAGCCTTGCCCGTACGCGAGAACTCGTTGATTCCTTCCAGTAGGTGTAACTCGTAATCTTTCTCTTTCATCTTCTCATAGTGTACGCCATATATTGCGAATTTGTCGGGAAGGAAACCTCCAATGAATAAATGATAAAAGGCGGGAATAAGTTTTCTCCAGGCCAGATCACCCTTTCCTCCAAATATGACGATGTTGGCGGCGGCAAGTTTTTTCTCTTTCATAAATCGGTTACTCCTCTTTCGGTTTTTGCGTTGACGTTACTACCGGAGGTTTGTCCACCCACTCCGTGTGAAAAACTCCTTCCTTGTCGAGTCTTTCGTATGTATGCGCGCCAAAGAAATCCCGCTGCGCCTGGATCAGATTCGCGGGGAGGCGGCCCGTAATATACGCATCAAAATAATTTAATGACGCGCTTAGCGAAGCTAAAGGAAGCTGGTGATCGATGGCGACTTTGACCAGCGCGGCTACGTCTTTCCTTAGTGAAACCAGCACTGGCACAAATAAGGGTGATGAGATTATGTTTGACAGGGTTTTTTCCTGCAGGTACGCCTTCCGAAGATCATTCAACAGCCCAGACCTGATTATGCAACCTCCTTTCCATACCCTAATTATCTCCGCGATGTCGATAGCGTAGTTGTATTGAGCCGACGCTACATTTAATAGCTGCAAACCCTGACCGTAAGAAAGTAGAAATCCAAAATGTAATGCGTTTTGGCATAGAGCAATTAACTGTTCCTTCGATCCGACCTTTCCGTTGCCTGAGACAGGATATAGTTTACTGTTCTTTACCCTTTCATCTTTCAGAGCAGATAAATAACGCATGCTCACCGCAGCGTCGATCGTTGGAATGGATACATTGAGGTCCATCGCACTCTGGCTCGTCCACATCCCTGTGCCTTTCTGTTTGGCCTTGTCAAGTATGAAGTCCACCAGGTCTTCCTTCAATTCTTCATCCTTCTTCAGGAAGATATCCGCGGTGATTTCAATGAGGAAAGATTGAAGCACCGACTTATTCCAGCTCTTGAACAATTCATGAAATTCTGTATTGCTTAACTGACCAGCGGATTTGAGAATACCATACACTTCGCTGATCAGCTGCATCATGGCATATTCGATACCATTGTGCACCATCTTGGTATAGTGACCTGCCGCTGTATTTCCAATGAATGCTACGCAGGGACCTTCATCCGTCTTCGCGGCTATTGCACTCAGGACATCCTTTACCAATTCATAACTTTCTTTGTTGCCTCCAGGCATCAGGCTTGGACCTAATCGCGCGCCTTCCTCACCACCACTTACCCCCATTCCAATGAAATGAACGCCGGAATTTTGTAACAAGAGATATCGCCTATCAGTATCCACGAAGTGTGAATTTCCTCCATCAATGATGATGTCTCCTTTCTGTACCAATGGCAACAAATCGTTTATCACATTATCTACAATCTTACCAGCTGGCACCAGCAGCATGATCACCCTCGGTGTCTTTAGAGCTTTAACGAAATCGGGCAAAGTAGCAGCAGTCGTTACGGGCCTGTCACCCGCTTCTTCCATAAGCTTCTTCTGTTGTGCAGGATCACGGTCATAACCGCAGGCTTCAAATCCATGATCTGCCACATTCAATACGAGGTTACTACCCATTGTTCCCAAGCCTATCATACCAAAATGCGCGGCCATAGTTGATAATTTGTATGAAGGTACGGCAGGGTGGTTAATGATTCGTTGCAATGAGTTTATTATCTGGTCCCTTAAAGAGGACGATTATACTTATTCATACATTTGCCGCATGATAAACAGGCAGGCATTGGGATTTTTACTGGCTGCGCTGGTCGTCACCGGCAGTTGTGTATCGCATCCCTACAGATCTACGAATAAGGTGTATCGTAAACAGACCAAAGAGTATGCGAAATTATTACGCGAGTACCCGGTGGCGGATTCGGCCGGGTTGAACTATGCATCTCCATGGGTAGGGACCACAAATTTCAGTGTACGACGTCCCAATTATGTGGTGATTCATCACACGGCTCAAAATAGTTGCGACCAGACGCTGAAGACCTTCACGCTCGCACGCACGCAGGTGAGTTCACACTACGTCGTGTGCAAGGATGGAAAGGTTCATCATATGCTTAATGATCTTTTGAGGGCGCACCATGCGGGCGTAAGCAAGTGGGGTAATGCTACGGATCTAAACAGTAGCAGCATTGGGATAGAGATCGATAATAATGGATTCGAACCATTCACCGACGATCAAATCAATAGTGTGATGGAATTGCTAGGAAGATTGAAGAGAGCCTACAACATACCGACCGGGAATTTTATCGGGCATGCAGATATCGCACCCGGAAGGAAAGTCGATCCAAACAGGTTCTTTCCATGGCAGCGACTCGCAGAGAACGGATATGGTCATTGGTATGATACCACCGCCATTAACGTCCCTGTTGATTTCAACGCGATGCATGCTTTGAGAATAGTAGGATACGATATCAAGAATCCTGAGAACGCTATCCAATCATTCAAGATACATTTCGTACCCGGCGACACGTTGCGGGTTATCACGGATGCAGATAAGAAGATATTGTCGGCATTAATAAGTAAGTACCAGTAACAGGCAGCTAGTGGAAATAGGCGAGTGGTTAGTAGGAAGTGGCTAGTGGGGATGGCTCCAAAAATATTGAAAGCTTTCTAACGTATTCGAGCAACAATCTTGAATGCAATCTTCGCCTAAGGATCCCCACTAGCCACTTCCTACTAGCCACTAGCCTTTATATGAAAGCAAACGTTTACAAGTTAATTAGCGTGTAAGGGCTAAATTTGCACCTGGCCCGAATTCGGGGATTGCATTGCTGTATGGGAGGGGCGGAAATGCTCTGTGGAAGGATGAGCTGGTACAGCATTCATAGATGGATGACTGTAATGGCGGATTTTATTTTTTCACGGCGCTATTAGTTGTGGTAAACAAAACGGAATGACAGCAGAACATCAGCGACTGGCAGTAAATGCAACAAAGGCGATACCATTGGCCCAATGGGGTCCATACATGAGCGAGCGACAGTGGGGTACCGTTCGTGAAGATTATAGTGCGAATGGTGATGCCTGGCGATATTTTCCCTTCGATCATGCACATTGCAGGGCTTATATGTGGGGCGAGGACGGCCTCGCGGGCATCTCAGATTTCTTCGGAAACCTTTGTTTCTGCGTGGCCTTATGGAATGGCAACGATCATATTCTTAAAGAAAGACTGTTTGGCCTCGGTAACCCGCAAGGAAATCATGGAGAGGATGTAAAAGAACTTTATTACTACCTCGACAACCTTCCTACGCATTATTACATGGAGTACTTGTACAAGTATCCACAACAAGCATTTCCTTACGACCTCCTCAAGGAAGAAAACCAGAAAAGAAGCAGGCATGATCCAGAGTATGAAATACTAGATACCGGCGTCTTCAATAAGAACCAGTATTTCGATGTGAAGGTCACATATGCCAAGCAAGGCGCCCAGGACATTTTCATAAAGATTGATATTACTAACCGTTTCAATAAGGCTGCGGAGATTTCACTTCTGCCCACGCTTTGGTTCTACAACCGGTGGAAACAAGGGAGTTTCAAAGAGAAGCCAAACATTTCATACGCTACAAAGACTTCCGTCAAAGCCGAGCACGAGAGACTAGGTGAGTATTATTTCTATTTCCAGCCGGCGGATAAGATGTTATTCACGGAGAACGAAACCAATACCGAGATCGTTACCGGTGTTCCCAATGAATCGATCTTCGTGAAAGATGCGTTTCATGAGGCAATTATCCGCGGTAAGAACATCCCGGAACTCACGAAGAAAAAGTCAGGAACGAAATTTTCACCGGTCTATAAGATGAAAATCGCAGGCGGTGCTACCAAGACCGTCTATTGCAGACTTAACAACAAGGCCGTTGACAATCCCTTCGCTAACGGGTTCAAGGACATTTTTGCAGTACGTAAACAGGAGGCTGATGATTTCTATGCGGCAATACTGCCGAAAGGCATGAGCCAGGAGATGGCACAGATACAACGACAGGCGCTCGCAGGTGTGTTATGGAGCAAGCAATACTATCATTTCGATGTTGAACGCTGGCTTACTGTTAGTGACGGCATCACGCCCATCACCAATTCCAGGAGTACTGGCCGTAATAATGACTGGACGCACCTGAAGAACCAGGATGTGATCATGATGCCGGACAAATGGGAGTATCCATGGTATGCCGCATGGGACCTTGCGTTTCAATGTATATCGATGGCCGTGGTGGATCCCACCTTCGCGAAACACCAGCTTCTGCTGGTGATGCGGGAATGGTACATGAAGCCGGATGGGCAGTTGCCTGCATACGAATGGAACTTCAGCGATGTGAATCCACCCGTTCAGGCATGGGCAGCAATGCAGGTGTATCATATTGAAAAGAAACGCACTGGAACCGGCGATATCGATTTCCTGAAAAAATGTTTTCATAAACTCATCATCAATTTCACGTGGTGGATCAACCGGAAGGATATCAACGGCAACAACATATTCGAAGGAGGGTTCCTTGGCCTCGACAACATCGGTGTATTCAATCGAAGTTTTCATTTTCCAGGTGAAGTGCAATTGGAGCAGGCAGATGGTACGAGTTGGATGGGTACCTATGCACTGGACATGATGGATATGGCCATCGAGATAGCGATGCATGATATTAGTTTCGAAGATACCGCTACCAAGTTCTTCGAACACTTTGTACTCATTGCTGAATCATTGAACGAGCATGGCTTGTGGAATGAGGAAGACCGTTTCTTCTATGACGTGCTTTGCGTCACTGGCGCCGATCCCATTCCACTTCGCATTCAATCTATAGTGGGTGTCACCTCGCTCTATGCCGTGTCTACGATAAGTAAGAAGGTACTTGACCACCTGATCGATTTCCGAAAACGAATCACATGGTTCGAGAACTACCGGAAGAAGAACAAGAAATTCTGGCCGAACGAGGAGAGGAGTGACGACGAAGAGGTCCTCTTATCACTCGTACCAAAAGATAAACTTGTTGACCTCCTTCAACGACTGCTGGACGAAGCCGAGTTTTTATCTGGAGGAGGAATCAGGGCCTTGTCCAAACACCATGAGAACAATATTTACTCCGTGACCGTGGAAGGCAATACATACAGCATCAAATATGATCCAGGTGATTCCACTTCGGACCTGTTCGGTGGCAATTCAAACTGGCGCGGACCTGTGTGGATGCCTATTAATTTCCTGATCATCCAGTCAATTCGCAAATACGGGGAGTTTTATGGGGATTCATTGCAGGTAGAGTACCCTTCCGGCTCTGGTGTGAAGAAATCGCTTTCTATGGTCGCCGATGAACTCACGAAGCGGGTCATTCGTCTCTTCGAAAAAGATGAAGATGGCAACCGCCGACTATATGGCGATTATAGCTGGTTCTATAAACAACCGGGTAACGAACACCTCGTACTGTTTTATGAATATTTTCATGGTGACAATGGAAGGGGCCTCGGAGCCAGTCACCAGACCGGATGGACAGCCCTGGTGGCCGAATTAATTAGCGAGTATGGTCAGAGGTGACACAGTGAATAGTGAATGGTGAATAGTGAGTGGATCGTTCCTATTGATTTTTCCTTAAATTGGGGTAGTTGAATAAATAGGTCAGTTGAATAAACGGGGAGCATTCACTATTCACTACTCACTATTCACTGTGTCACCGCTGACCACTCACCCTTTTAAACACTAACCGTATGATTCGATTTTTTTGCGTGGCGACACTGATTCTTATCATCCTGTCCTGCAACGACAACACCACCACCACCGGTTCAACGACGGTTACCGATAGTCTTTCCGGCAAAGCTGTGGCTGGTAAAGACACTACTATCGGCGGCTGTTATTCCCAATTGTACAATAGGGACACCGCCATGTTACAGATTGACATGAGCGGAACTAACGTCACAGGCCCTCTCAGTTATAAGATCTTTGAGAAAGATATGAATGATGGCAGCATCAAGGCTGAACTCACTGATAGCATCATCACAGGCTGGTACCTATTTCGTTCCGAGGGTGTAATGTCAGTCAGGCAGGTTGCCTGGAGGGTAAGACCCGGCGAACTGTGGCCAGCCAGCGGGGACGTCACTCAGCGAAACGATACCACCATGTTTACTGATCCAGCGAATCTCCAATTCGACAGCAACCGGCCATTCGTTAAAATAAAATGCACACTGTAACTGGTTGAGGAAGTTGAGAATCGGGGTTTGTAATCGGGAAATTGGTAATCAGGAATTGGGCTTTACGAATCGTACACGTTCTTCAATCGCAAGTCCGGATTCCCGATTCCGGATTCCCAATTCCACATAACTAATTCACACCCAAAACTCCAGAATTTCCATTCATCCATTGCTGATTGCGAATTCACCTCTCTTCATTATATTGTGAATCGTTTTTCACGCTTCGCTACCATTTTTTCATGAAACTATCAGCATCTATCTGCTTCGGTTATTTGTATTGTCCTGCGCTCTGCAAGTAGGGTCTGTTTCTTCCCAATCGCTTCCGGATACTGCCTTGCTAAATAGGACCGTTCGGAATACAATCCAGGTTTTCCACGAATCCCAGGGACTACAGAGCCTGTAAAGTTCAGGTTTCCTTACATAGGGAGAAAATGAACTTAAACGACCCACTGACCACTGACCACTCACCGCTCAATTCAGCATCCCCGCAACCTCATGATCATCATACAAATCCCGTAGTTTATTCAATTCGTTTTTCATCTGATTAACTACCTGTTGATGTCTTGTGGAGCGGATGAGGTTGCGTTGTTCAGCGGGATCAGCGACCAGGTCGTATAGTTCCCATTCGTTGACTGTATAGAAGTAGATGAGCTTATATTGATCGCCGCGGATGGCCAGGTGCGGAATGACAGTATGATCTTTTCCATACTCATAATAGTGGTAGTAAAGGTATTTCCTGGATAGGTTTCTCTGCTTTCCGGTAAGGAGTGATTTAAGACTGACTCCCTGCATCGAGCCTGGAGCTTTTGCGCCGGCGAAGTCAAGAAGAGTGGGTGCGAAGTCTATGTTTTGCACGAGTGTATTGCTAACGAATCCCGCCTTGATATGTTCGGGCCAGCGCACCATCAATGGCGTCTGCATCGATACATCATACGCGAATCGTTTGTCGAACCAGCCATTTTCACCAAGATAGAAACCTTGGTCACTCGTGTATATTACGACGGTACGATCAGACAATTCATTTTGATCCAGATAATCGAGGACTCGCCCGACGCTTTCGTCAATCGAGGCGATGCAGGCAAGGTAGTCCTGCATGTACCACTGGTATTTGTATTTTAGCAGTTCATGCCCTTTTGGCTTAAGCTCCTGCAGGACTTTTCCCCTTTCAGCATAGATCTCCTCAAACCGTGCGCGGTCCTTCTCACCCATGCGCCGCATGATGGCATTGTAGGTAGCCACCTCGTTTGCATCTGGTTTGAGTTCGGGTATACCTTCCAAATACTTTGGATTAATTTTAAGGTCGCTGCATAGACGCATGTCTTCCAGGATGCTCATCGTCTGCATTCGCCAGGCGCTTCCTCTTCCTGTTGAATCATTGTACAACGTGGCAGGTACAGGAAAGGTTTTCTTGTGAAACTCTTCCAGGTGTTTTAAAGCCGGTACAAAGTTGCGATGCGGTGCTTTATGGTGTAGAAAAAGCGCGAAAGGTTTCTGTGCATTGATCTCGTCCAGCCATTGAAGCGCATCATTCGTAATAACGTCTGTAGAATAGCCTTTCTCGATGATCGTATCACCTTTCATAGTGATCATCCGGGTATCAAAGTATTGTCCCATTCCCGGGAGTATCCGCCAATAGTCAAATCCTGTGGGGTAGGAGTGAAGGTGCCATTTACCAATTAGGGCAGTCTGGTAACCTTGCTTCGTAAGAAGGTGCGCTATGTTTGTCTTCGACGAATCGAACCGTGTAAAATTATTTTTCACTCCATTCTTATGAGAATGCTGACCGGTGAGCAACGTCGCTCTTGCTGGCGAACAGATCGAATTTCCAACGAAGGCCTTATTGAATTTAGCACCTTCCCTGGCTATCCTGTCGATGTTAGGCGTCTGGATAAACTGTTTGTTGTATGCGCTGATGGCGTCGTTGTCATGATCGTCACTCATGATGTAGATGATGTTCGGGGTTTGCTGTCCTGCTAAGGCAGAAGACACGAGCATTGCAAGCAGTAGTAGTTTCATAAACGGTTATTGAATTCAAGTTACATATTTACGTTGAGTTACGGATTGTGAGTTATGGGTTACGGATGGAGACTTTAAACATCGAACCTCCCGTCCTCCGTTGAGAACCAAACTGGAACGGCATGCTCCCAATAAGGGTTCCACCCATAACCCATAACTCATAACCCGTAACTTCGTTTCCTATGGACAATAGTTAGATTTGTACCTGCTAAACACATCATCTATGGAATTCGGAAGGGTGCCTGTAAAGGAGTTGAACAAGATTAATTTCCGCTTGCCGAAGGAGCCTGTCGCCAATGCCGAAGTATTATCATCAACCGTGATCACAAAAAAAGCCAGGAAACTAAATCCACCGAAGATACATGTCGGATGCGCAAAATGGGGACGCACGGAGTGGGTTGGAAAGATCTATCCATCTGGAACGAAGGAAAAGGATTTTCTACAGCACTACGTGAAACATTATAATTCCATTGAACTAAACGCGACACATTATAAGGTCTATGGACCCACTGCTATTCGAAAATGGGGTGAGAAAGCGAAAGACCTTGATTTCGTCTTTTGCCCCAAAATGTATAAAGGCATAACGCACTATGGCAACTTCAGCTCAAAGCGATTCATCACTAATGAATTCCTGCGTGGTATCCGGGCCTTTGGTACGCAGCTTGGACCAACTTTCATACAGGTGAATGAACTATTTACACCAAAACGGAAATCTGAGTTGTTCAGCTTCCTCGAAACTCTTCCAGAAGACCTTTCGTTTTTCCTGGAAGTACGCCATCCCGAATGGTTTGCCAATAAAACTGAGCGCGCCGATCTTTTTACATTTTTAAAAGAACATAATATTGGTGCGGTGATTACCGATACGGCGGGGCGTCGCGATTGTGCTCATATGCATCTGACCTCACCAAGAGCTTTCATCAGGTATGTAGGTAATAGCCTTCATCCTACCGATTATAAAAGAACAGATTCCTGGGTAAGGCGAATCAAATACTGGCTGGACCATGGACTGGAGGAACTTTATTTCTTCATGCACATGCACGATGAGGCTAAGTCGCCGGAACTCACGATCTATCTCGTCGAGAAACTAAATAAGCAATGTGGATTAAACCTCCTAGTACCCGAGTTTTCCAAGGAAACTCCGAAGAAAAAACGTAAATGAAACTTGGCTAACGCACCTCATATAGTTCTTCCCAGCGCGTAGTATATCTCTTGCTCTTCAGTTCCTGCCGCATCTTCCAGTCACGGGTGGTCCCTGAGGCAGCGAACTTCAAAACATCGTCACGCTGGCTGAAGTTTACGTTGTCGATCATATCCATTAGCACCCGCTCTGAATTTTTAGGATCCGATCTGAACAGGTTGCCCTGTATAGACGAGTCGGGTACAATGCCACTCAGCATCACTCCAGCTTTTGTATACATTTGACCTTCGCGGAAGAGTTGATCGACAAGTAACACGGCGGGCTTAATTAGTTCATTGGTAAAAGAGGTTGCGGAAGGAAGTATAGTTTGAGTGCTTATGGTGCCGGGTCGCCGGAAATTTAACGTGTGGTCCTGTTCCTTTTCAACGACAAATACACTGACTATGGAAGCGGCGCCATGCTGGCGACGTAGTTTCTCAGCCGCCCGGGAAGTGTAGGTCGCAACCGCCTCCTTGATATCGCCAATTTTTCCTACAGGATTTCCAAACATGCGGGTTGTCGCTATCATTTTTTTGGACACGAGCTCGTCTACCATCTCGTGTGAGGCAATGCCTTTCAGTTCCCGGACGAGGCGGGCACCAACCACTCCACCAAGATGGGTCCTGGCAAATTCCTCGCTCACGTTTCTCAATTGAAGAGCATCGTAGATGCCCCACTCTTCCGAAAGTTTCTTAGCATATTTCCTTCCGACACCCCAAATGTCGCCAACGGGTGTTCTCTCGAGTGCTTCCAGTATCTTATCCTCCGTATCGAGAATCATGATGCAGTTCGTTTTCTGTTTGTCTTTCTTCGAAAGGCGATTGGCGAGTTTAGCCAGTACTTTCGTGGGAGCTACTCCAACGGAAACCTTGATGCCCGTCCACTCTTCCGCGGTCTCGCGGATCAATGATGAGATGCGGGGTAAATCCTCGTCGGGAAAAATATCAAGGTCGAGGAAGGCCTCGTCAACGGAATAGACTTCCACATTTTTTTTGCCCAGGATGATGCGAAGAGTCTCCATAACCCGCCAGCTAAGATCGCCATACAGATTGTAGTTAGAAGAGAATACAGCCACATCATGCTTCTGAATGAGGGGCTTGGCGAGGAAATAGGGACCAGACATTTCAATTCCGATCTTCTTGGCCTCGTCGCTGCGCGAAATAATGCAACCATCGTTGTTGCTAAGCACGACAACCGGCTTGTTCCAAAGACGGGGTTGGAATAGTCGTTCACATGAACAATAAAAGTTATTACAGTCTACGATTGCTTTCATGTTGAGTGTTTTGTTGGGTGGGTGTCTGCCCCTCGCTCCCGCTCTGTTTCTCGCTCTGTTCCTGTTCCTGCCCCTCGCTCCCGCTCTGTTTCTCGCTCTATTCCTGTTTCTGTTCCTGTTTCTGTTTCTGTTCCTCTCTCTCATCGCTATTTCTGAATCTCTTCCTCATTACAAATTAGAAACAGG